>NZ_JCAQIA010000035.1:0-36694 GCF_059621085.1 Halochromatium sp. NSM3
CTCTATGGCTACACGCTCGCGGTGATCGCGGGCTTCCTGCTCACTGCGGTGCGCAACTGGACTGGACAGGAAACCGCGTCCGGCGCCGAATTGGCGGGGCTGGTGCTGCTGTGGCTGATCGCGCGGGCCTTGCCCTGGCTGGCGCTGCCGGTCTGGGGCGATGCCCTGCTGGCTGCCGCCTTCCCGCTGGCGCTGGCCTGGTCGATGCGCCAGCCGCTGTGGAATGGGCCGAATCCGGTCAATCGCGTCTTTCTGCTGCTCCTCGGCGGGATGGCCGTCGCCGCAGCTTGGAGCCATCTGAGCGCGGCTGGTGCGGTGCCGGCGGGTCTGTTGGATGCCGACAGCCTGATGCTTGGGCTGGTGCTGATCACGCTGCTGATCGTCTCCGGCCGGGTGCTGCCCTTCTTTACCAAAGCGGCGATCAACGACGCCGAGCCCAAGTCATCTCAGTGGCTGGAGGTGACAACCTTCGTCGCTGCTGGTGCCTGGTTGGCCGCCGATCTGATCAGCCCCTGGCCAGCGCTGAAGGCCATCACCGCTCTCGCCTTCGCGCTAAGTCTGGTCGCCCGCCTCAGTGGCTGGCATGATCGGCGCGCCTGGCGGATTCCGATCCTCGCCGTGCTCTACGCGGGTGCGCTCTGGCTGGTCGGTGGGTTGATCCTGGATGCTGCTGCCGAACTCGAGCTGATAGCACCTAATGTGGCCCTGCACGCGCTGACTGCGGGAGCAATCGGCGTCTTCACCATCGGCATGATGGTGCGCGTGACCTTGGGCCATACCGGCCGGGCGATGGTCTCGCCGCCATCGATGATAGCCGCCTTCGTTGCGATCAACCTCGCCGCGCTGGTCCGGGTCGCATTTCCGCTGCTCTGGCCAGCACAGTACAACAGATGGATGTTGCTCTCGGGGCTACTCTGGAGCGGCGCCTTCGCTGCCTTCCTGGTCGTCATCGGCCCGATGCTGTTGGCACCCCGGGTCGATGGTCGGCCGATCTGAAGCGACCGATTCCGTCGGCGCGATGCCTTAACAAGGATGCTGCCACCTCTTCCGGGTACCCGCCGGAATCATCGATCGGTCACTGTTGGTCTGGCTCGCGTTGTCGCAAGAGCCCTCTGCCGATCAACGGTTTCTCGCAAGCCGATAGACCTCAGTTTTTTCGCGCTTACCAACTGCCACGACAAGGACGATCAGTTCAGTCTCCCGAACCTCGTAGACCAGCCGGTAGCCAACCGCCCGCAGCTTGATCTTGTAGCGGTTCGAGCGCCCCGAGAGCTGTGCCGCAGGCACCTGTGGATTCTCCAGTCGCTCGGCGAGCTTCCTCTTGAAATGACTACGAACGGTTGCATCCAGTCGGCGCCATTCCTTCAACGCCAGAGGATGAAAAGCCAGCTCATAGCTCATCCAGCGCAACCTTGACTGCGGCCTGCCCATCGGCCAGGCGGGCATCGGCAAGCGCGTTCAGCTCCAAGTCTTCGAGGCGATTCATCAAGGCTTCGTAGGCTTGCGCTGGTACACAGTAGAACGCGGGTTCGTTGCGATTGAGGATGGCGACCGGAAAACCTTCGCCGGCGGCCACAGTGCCCATTGGATTTCGCTTCAGCTCGGTGACACTCGCGGTCATCTCGGCCAGGATTGGATGTGCCATCACGCGCTCCAAGTGTCTAAAAAGGACTCGCAAAAGGGCTTAGAATAGCACCGCGAAGTGGTCTTTGATGCCCCCGAGCCTCCCAGAGACGATCGATCCGAAGCAATTCGATGCTGCCCGATGCGACTTGCCCCGCCGTCAATGACTGGCCCAACGACCGGCACCACGACCAGACGCCGCTTGACTCCGATCAAGGATCGGACACGCTGCTGCAGGCTCAATGGAGGCTTTGGGGGACACGACCAACCATGAAGCCCATCCTGACCTCGCTCAGCCGTGGACTGCTGATCCTGCTCGGGCTGGGCGGCGGCATCGCCCTGGCCGCGTTCTTGATCAGCCATGCCCAAGCGCCGCAACACACCGACAGCCAGGCACCGGCCCCGACGCTGACGGTCATCGAACTGCAACCTGTCGCTCTGCAAATCGAGGCGCGCGGCCTCGGCACCGCGCGCTCGGCCGGGCGCTGGCAAGCGGTGGCCAATGTCGCCGGTCGCGTGGTCGAGCGCCATCCGGATTTGGAGGGCGGCAATCTGCTGCCGGCTGGCACCCTGTTGCTCGCGCTCGACCCGAGCCGCTATCAGTTGGTCATCGCCGAGGCTGAGGCTGAGGCCGAGCGCCTGACCGCCGAGCGCGCCCAGCTCGACGTCGAGGCCGAGAGCACGCGCCGCCTGCTCGCCCTCGAGCAGGAGCGACTGGACCTCACCGAACAGGAACTCGCACGCATCGAGCAGCTCGCCAAGACCGGCTCGGCCTCGCGCTCGCAGCTCGACGAGCAGCGTCGCGCCAGCGCCGCCCAACGCCGCGCCGTGGCGACCTTGGACAACGAGCTGTCGCTGCTGCCCTCGCGCCGCCAGCAACTGGCCGCGCAGCAGGCGCGAGCTGCCGTGATGCTGGCGCAGGCCAAGCAGGATCTCGCCGATACCCGCTTCGAGGCGCCCTATGATCTGCGTCTGTCCGAGGTCGAGGTCGAGCTGCATCAGTACATCGCGCCGGGCCAGGGTCTGTTCAGCGCCGACAGCCTGGCGGCGGCCGAGGTCGAGGCGCAGATCCCGCTTGGCATGCTGCGACGCCTGCTCGGCAGTGTCGCAACGGCCGCGACCGCGCCGAACGCGCCAATTCCCGAAGCGCAGCGCCTCGACGAGCGCATGGACTTCAGCGCCGTCACCGCCGAGGTGCGTCTGGTCGGCGACGAACAGGTACGCTGGCCGGCACAACTGACCCGGGTTGCCAGCGGCCTGGATCCGGTCACGCGCAGCGCGCGGGTGGTGGTGCGGGTCGCGCATCCCTATCGCAATGCCCGCCCGCCAGATCGCCCGCCCTTGCAGCCCGGCATGCTGACGCAGGTCACCCTGTCCGCAGCCAGCCCCGAGCCGCGACTGGTGGTGCCGGCGGCGGCTGTGCACCCCGCAGCGGCGTCCGTGCATCCCGTCGCGGGCGTCGACAACGCAGTCGATAACGCAGTCGACGGCGCAGTCGCCAGGAAGGCAGAAGCCGACGACAAGCAGCCCCTGTCTGGCTCAGGCTTAGGCGCAGGCGCTGGTCATCGAACGCGATTGGTCTATCGGCTCGACGCCGAGAATCGACTCCGGCACAGCCCGGTCGAGATCGCCTTCGAGCAGGGCGGCCTCGCCGTGATCGCCGCTGGCCTCGCGCCAGGCGATCGCGTCATCGTTGATGACCCGTTGCCGGCGATCGATGGCATGCTGATCAACCCTCGCCCTGATCCGGCGCTTGAGGCGCAATTGCAAGAAGAGGCCCAAGCACCAGCTCAGACCCCGCAACCAGCGCAAACGCCCTCGGCGGGAGCCACCCCATGATCCGCTGGTTCGCGGCCCACCCGACTGCCGCCAACCTGCTGCTGCTCCTGCTGCTGGCCGCTGGGCTCTTCGCCGCGCCGACCCTGCAGCGCGAGACCTTCCCCGACTACCGCCCGACCGAGGTCGGCATCGAGGTCGAATACCGTGGTGCCAGCGCCGCCGATGTTGAGGAGGCGATCTGCCGGCGCCTGCGCGATGCGCTCAAGGCGGTCGACTATCTCGATGAGCTGATCTGCGTCGCCCAGGACAACCTCGCCAACGCCACCGCGACCATGCAGCCCGGCGGCGACGCGCTGCGCTTTCGCAGCGACATCGACACCGCCGTGCGCGCCATCCGCCATCTGCCGGCGCGCGCCGAAACGCCAATCATCCGCTCGCTGCATCAGAGCGATCTGGTCGCGGCGGTGGCGATCAGCGGTGCGCTGCCGCTGGCGCAGCTCGAAGAGGTCGCGCGCCGGCTCGAAGACCGCATCCTGCGCCTGCCCGGTGTCGCCGAGGTGCAGATCAAAGGCCTCTCGCAACGCCAGTGGCAAGTGGAGGTGCCGCGCGCTGTGCTCGCTCAGCACGGCCTCTCGGCGCGCGATCTGGCGCAACTGATCGCGCGCCAGAACATCGACCTACCGCTCGGCATCCTGGAGGGTGACGACCGCGAGCTGCTGCTGCGCTTCACCGATCAACGCCGCTCGCTGCGCGACCTGGCCGATCTGGTGGTGGTCGCCAGCGCCGAGGGCGGCGAGCTGACCCTGGGCCAACTCGCCAAGCTCTCACAGGTCGGCGAGCGCGCCGAGGAGCAGATCCGTTTCAACGGCGAGCGCGCGCTGGTGCTCGAGGTCAGCAAAGGCCTGCGCGACGACGCGCTGCGAGTCTTCAACGCCCTCCAAGCCCTCATCGCCGAAGAAAACGCACAACCCTTCGACCAACCCGCAGCCGCAGCCGCAGCCGCAGCCGCACTCACACTCAACCCTGACGCTTCTTCCCAGAACACGCAGGCGTCAGCGCTCACGTCTCACTCCCCACCACTCACTCCTCACTCCTCTCAACTCACTCCTCAACTGACCCTGACCCAAGACATGACCAGCATCGTGCGCGATCGGCTGCAGATGCTGGTCAGCAACGGCCTGATGGGCCTGCTGCTCGTGGTGTTGGTGATGAGCCTGTTCTTCCGTCCGCGCCTGGCGCTCTGGGCGGTGCTCGGGCTGCCGGCGGCCTTCGCCGGTGCCTTTGCGGTGATGGCCTTGACTGGGCTATCGCTGAACATGATCACGCTGGTGGCGTTGCTGATGGCGATCGGCATCGTGATGGACGATGCGATTGTCATTACCGACAACATCGCCGCGCGGGCGAGTGCGCAACTCGGTGGTCAAGCAAGTCACAGCGCTCACGATGCGGGCGGCCATCCGCCCGATGACGGGGCTGGCAAAGGGACCAGCAACGATAGCAGCGACACGTCCAATGCGGTTGGGAACAGCGCGGCTGATGCTGAACCGAACCCGGCATCCAACGCTACCTTAGATACCTCTTCTGCCAGCAGGGTTGCACCCTCCTCGCTCGACACCGTCGTCGCCGGCACCCGCGAAGTGCTGCCCGGCGTATTGTCGTCCTTCCTGACCACGGTCTCGGTGTTCCTGCCGCTGTCATTCCTCGCCGGCGAGCTGGGCGCGGTGCTGCAGGTGCTGCCGATCGTGCTGATCGCGGCGCTGGCGGCGAGCCTGATCGAGGCATTTCTGATCCTGCCGCATCATCTCAAGGGCAGCGTCAAGGGTCTGCGCGAGGCGCCTGAGTCGCGGCTGCGGCGCGGCTTCGCCGCCTTCCGCGAGCGCGTTGGCCGCGTTGCCGATGCAGCGATCCACGCCCGTCATGCGGTGCTCGGCCTGGTGCTGCTGGTGCTGATCGGCTCGGTCGGCTTCGTCGCCGGTGGTCACATCGGCAGCGAGGCGATGCCCTCGATCGACGGTGATGTGCTGGAGGCGCGCATCCTGATGCCGCAGGGCACCCCGCTGGCGCGCACCCAGGCGGTCGCCGCGCAGGTCGAGGCGGCGATGCGCCAACTCGATGCCGAGCTGAGCCCGCAACAGCCTGAGGGCGCCGCACTGGTTGAAGCGATCCAGACCCGCTTCAATCACAACCCGAGCGCGCAGGAGGCCGGCCCGCATGTCGCCACCGTCATCGTCGATCTGCTCGAGGCCGAGCGGCGCACCCTGAGTCTGGATACGCTCACTGAGGCCTGGCGCGCGGCCATCGGCCCGATCGCTGGCATCCACAGCCTGCTGATCCAGGAGCCTGGCTTCGGCCCGGCCGGCATCCCGGTCGAGATCCGCCTGCAGGGCGAGGATCTGGACGATCTCAAGGCCGCCGCGCTCGATGCCAGTGAACAGCTGGCCGGCTATGCGGCGGTGTTCAACGTCATCGACGATCTGCGCCCCGGCAAACCGCAGCGCCGCTACCGACTCACCGAGGGCGCCCATGGGCTGGGGCTGACCGCCGAGGAGGTCGCCGCGCAACTGCGCGCCGCCTGGCTCGGCGAGATCGCCGACAGCCAGCGCATCGGCGCCTGGGACATCGAGATCCTGGTGCGCCAGGCCAAGGACGATCGCGATGATCTCGATGACCTGGCCGATCAGACCATCCAGCTCGCCGATGGCCAGCGCGTGCCGCTCAGCGCGGTGGCGAGGGTCAGCGAGCAGCGCGACTGGGCGCGGATCACCCGTATCGATGGTCGTCGCACAGTCACCATCGCCGCCGATGTCGATGCCCGGCTGGCCAGCGGCCAGGCCATCGTCAGTGATCTGCAGGCACGCTGGCTGAGCGATTTCCAGGCGCGGCATCCGCTGGTGGAGGTCCAGTTCGAGGGCCAGGTCGCCAATGCCGCCTAGACCGGCGGCTCGATCCGCCGTGGGCTGCTGATCGGCCTGCTCGGCATCTTCGTCATCCTCTCGTTCCAGTTCCGTGGCTACGTCGAGCCGCTGATCGTGATGCTGACCATACCGCTGGCCTTCATCGGCGCCATCTGGGGCCATGTGCTGATGGGCTATTACCTGTCGATGCCGTCGCTGATCGGCGCGGCCTCGCTGGCCGGCATCGTCGTCAACAATGCCATCCTGCTGATCCAGTTCATCAACGCCAACCGCGCCCAGGGGCTCTCTGCCGCAGCCGCTGCCGGCCAGGCCAGCCGCCAGCGGCTGCGCGCGATTCTGATCTCCTCACTGACCACCATTGCCGGGCTGGCGCCGCTGCTCGCCGAGACCAGTTCCCAAGCCGATGCGATCAAGCCACTGGTGATCTCGGTGGTGTTCGGGCTGCTCAGCGCGACGGTGCTGGTGCTGCTGGTGATCCCGGCGCTCTATGTGCTCTTGGATGATCTCGGGTTGGCGCGGCCGAGGGGGCAAGCTGACTGAGCCAAGCCCTCAGCAAAGCCTGACGTCCTTGGCAAAGTCTGACGCCCTTGGCGAAATCTGACGTCCTTGGCAGAGTCTAAAGTCCGAGGCAAAGCCCGGAGCCCAAGGCGAAGAGAAATCCTCGGCGTCACACAAGCAGGATTGACTGCCAATGTGACGGCATCGTCTGTCAGGACGGCATCCCGTCCCAGGCTGCAGCCGCTCAGCAACCCGGTCGCAAATCCGGCAAGTCGACCCGACCGATGACATGCAGCACAACGCCGCCGCCGATGAAGAAGACGATGCTGGCGGCCAGGCTGGCGATGACCGGATGTTCCAGCCCCAATGGCTCGAGCCAGAGGCCAAGGGCAAGCGCACAGACCAACGCACCCACATAGAACCCGAGCGCGAAGCCAAAGGCAACCCGTTGCCCAATCCCGCGTGGAGGCTGAGCGATTGTCGGCGTTGCCGACGCTGGTCGATCCATCCCTATCATCTGCTATCCCCCGATGCTGCCCCGATGCGCGCGAACCTGGATCGCTCGCAACCTCTTGGTTGGAAATCGTTGTTGGACAATGACACGCGTTGGCGCGCTGACGACGGAGATTAGCGGTGACGCGAGCGATTGGGCTTGATACGCATCAAGGGCCGCACTGCCGGTCTCGCCTAGCCTCAGTTCCCAACACCGAAGCCACCGGAGATTGAAGATGACAGCCCGATTCGTTCTGCTCTTGCTGAGCACCGCCGTCTGCTGCGAGCTCACAGCGCAGCCGACCCCAACGGCCGCCCTCGGAGCCGCGGCGGCGCCAGGTCTTTAACGCCGAGCCGCGATAGCCGCGCGACCTGTGCCAAGCGCGGTTCGGCGAAGTCCCGGCGAAAGCGCTCGACAAACAGACGGCGCTTGACAAACACAGATGATCGCTGTGGCAAACGACCGTACACAATCATGAGGAGGATGGAGCCGATGCTCACTGCGTTCCTGCACACCACCTTCCGCCGTTTCGGTGGCGGCTTCGACAGGCTGTCGAGTCTCAACGCCCCGTCCACGACCTGCGCCGGCACGCTCGAGCAGGCGGTCGAGCATGTCATCGATGCCATCTCGCCGCGGCTGCGGGCGGTGCCAGGCTATGCGCGCCGGCTGCGCGAGCCGGTGGCAACAGCGCTGCGCAGCGTCGATGGGTTAGTAGGCAACATAACCGAGGTTCGCTCCTGCCACCGAGCAGCCTATGCCTCCGACCCCCAGGTCAATGCCTTCTTCGTCAACTACGCGGATCTTCAGGCCCTGTTCAGCGAAAGCGCTGAAGTGCGCGGACTCTTCGACGCTGACCCGGATACAACTCAGTGCTGCGCGCTGCTGTGCATGTATCGCGAAGAGCGCCGCCAGTTGGGAATGGCCATGGATGGCGAGCTGCTACGCCGGGATGTGTTGCAGACCCGGGTCAGCTTCACCGATCACCAGCTGGTCTCGCCAGGCCGCGACGAGGCCGATGCGCGCTGCGCATTGAAATGCTGCATCTTCAGCAACCTGCTCAGTCAGTTGCGCCTGGACGCCGCTGACGCACAGACCCGCGCCACTGAGCTCGAGCGCCGCGCACAGGCCTGGCAAGCCCGCCTGCGACGCGCTGCGCCAGGCTCGCCAACGCGTCAGGCCTTGCAAGCCGAGATCGATGCCATCGACGCCCAACGGCGCACCCCGCGCCTGCGACACAAGACCTTGGACGAGCGCTTCACCGACGTCATCGAGGCATTGTCGCATCCGCAGCGACTAGTGAGCGCACGCCTCGACAGTCTCTTCCTCGACCCCATGGGCCTGCGCTGCGATGGCCCTAACAGCGCCGGGGCGCGCGAGCTTTCCCTGATCGAGATCCAGATCGTCGGGCGCAGCCCGCGGGTTGCCTGCCTGGTCCAGTTTCCTCGCGCGGAGTTGCTACCTGAGCGTGACTTTCTCCACGAGGCCAGTCTCTTCCTGGCCGCCTGATGTCGAATATCACCGCGACTGAAGCCCCAATCACGAGAACCGTGCCGAGACCGACTGCGGTCGACACGGCTGATAACAACACGAAAAACCCACCAAAGGAGGCGACCGATGAGCGATTCTGCTGCAAACCACAACCTACTCCAGATGCTGATGCAGCGCTTCGAGAACGAACATCTCGATCGTGTTCTCGGCCTCAAAGACCGCGTCGCTGCCGGTCAGCGGCTCACAGACGCCGAGCAGGCGTTCCTGAAACAGGTCTTCCAGGAAGCGCAGAACAGCAAGCTACTGGTCGATCGATTCCCTGAATACCAACCGATCTATGCCCGCGTTGTCCACCTGTATCAAGACATCACGCGCCAAGCGCTGGCCAACGAACAGTCACAGCCCTTGAGTCCCGCCAACTGACGCCGGGGAGCCGAGGAGCAGCGGCTGGCGAATACGAGCCTGCATGGTGAGCCGCGCAGAAAGCCCAAGTGGCGAACGCGGTGACTGGAGATATGCACCAGGATGCATGGGATGCCCCATCCGTTTGACCACAGGAGACTGAAGATGACAGCCCGATTCGTTCTGCTCTTGCTGAGCACCGCCATCTGCTGCGAACTCGCGGCGCAACCCTCCCCAACGCCCGCTCTCGGAGCCGCGCAGATCGAAGCACTTGGCGAGCTGAACGGCCAAGCCTTGGCCTGCCGCTCGTTCTCGACCTCGAAGACCGCAAAGGCCTTGATGACCCGGTATGCGCCGAAGACGCGTCTTTATGGCGCCCTGTTCGAGTCCGCCACCAATGCTGCTTTCAAGCAGCAGACCAAAGCCGCCCAGGACTGCCCCAGCGAGCTGTCGCTAGGCGATCGCCTATTGACATTGGAGGCTGAGCTGCGCCAAGTCTTCCCATCTGACGCCGAGCCAGTCGCCACGACCGGAGTCCGCTGATCATGGTGCCAAAGAGGATTCCGAGAGCGCTGTTGCTTGGCGCCAGCATCGCGATCTACTCGGCATTCGCGATCGGGAGCGCAGAACAGGGACGAGACACTCAGACGCGCGTGGTAACACCGTTGGCCGCTGACAGGGTCAGCGCTGCAGGATCTCAGGGTGGACTTCGCTCAGGGGTCGAGACCAGCGCCCAGGCGGACGCCGGCGCCCACGCCGAGGCCAAGACCATCGCTCAAGAGGCACGCGCCTCCGGGCGCTATCTGCTCATGGATGCCAATGGACGCGCGGTAACCAATACCGATTTCCCCGGCCAGCTGCAGCTGATCTCGTTTGGCTACACCTACTGTCCCGATATCTGCCCGACCACCCTGGCCGAGCAAGCCGCCGTCATGCGCGCCTTGGGTGAGGAGGCCAAGGCGGTGCAGCCGATCTTCATCACCGTCGATCCGGAGCGCGATACCGCCGAGAAGCTGCGCAGTTACACCACCTACTTCCATCCCAGTCTGATCGGGCTCACCGGCTCGCCGGAGCTGATCGCTGCCGCCGCACGCAACTTCGGAGTCCGCTATCGCAAGGTCGATGACCCCAATCGACCACCGGATCAGTATCCCGTCGATCACAGCGCCGGGATGTTCCTGCTCGGCCCCGACGGCAGCTACATCCGTAAATTCGGCTACGGCAGTCCACTCGAGTCGATCATCGAGCGCATCCAGGCGCTTTTAGCAGAGGAGGCCGCTCACATCAGACCGCAGGATGCCTAACCTCAGCAGACGCTAACGCCGAGCCACGATGGTCGCACGACGAGTGCCGAACCCCGGTCCGACGAAAGCGCTTGATAGGCAGACCACGCTTCAATGCTGACAGGCACGGTCAACACAGCCGCCCACCAGGGAGCGGCTAGCGGAATTGCTCATAGCCCTAGTGCTACTCGCCGCATCGAGGCTCAACCTCACCGCGTCTCCGTCACGCCCTGCACCGGCTCGGTCGGCAGATCCTCGGTGCTCGGGGCCTCGGGCGCCCGCAGGCGCAGGGCCGCAGCCTGGGCTTGGCGGCTGTAGTCGATGGATTCAGCCAGGATGCGCGCGGACTCCTGATCGGCATGGAAGCCCTTGGAGTTCTCGCTGCTGATGTAATCGAGCCGCCACATCGCCTTGCGCTGCAGGTCGAGGGCCTCTTGGAGTTGGTCCGCGTTTGCACCGCCGGCCTTGGCCTCCAGGATCGCGTCAAGCATCGCGGTCATCGCCGCGCCGGCCCGCTCGGTGAGCGCGACGGTGCGGCTTTGGATTGCGCCAACCCGGGTGCGCAGTTCATCCTCAGGGACGTTGTGGCAAGTCTGGCAAGCGCTATTGATGTTCTCCATCGGGCTGCGCACGTTGTGGTTGCTGACCTTCATCGCGCCCTTGCGCTCGTAGGGCATGTGGCAATCGGCGCAGGCGACGCCGCTGCGCGCGTGGATGCCCTGGCTCCACAGCTCGAATTCGGGGTGCTGGACCTTGAACACCTCGGCGCCGGTCTCGCCGTGCTCGTAGTCATAGAAGCCGGTGCCGTCCGGGAAGGTCGCCTCCTCCCAATAGGCCTCCCCATCATCAGCGCTCAGCCCCTTGCCCCAGGGGAAGGTCAGGATGTCCTTATTGGCGCAGTAGTACTCGACGTGGCACTGGCCGCAGACGAACGAGCGCATCTCCTGCGGCGTGGCGAGTTCATTGGGGTCATAGGGCGCGCTGCGGCTGCCCCGGCGCCACTGTTCGATGCTGGGCAGATGCGGTACCGCGCCCTCGCCGGCGGCCAATTCGGCGATGCCGAGCAGGAAGCCTGGGCGGGTCACGCGGACCTGCATGGTCTTGGGATCATGGCAATCGACACAGCTCACCGGATGCGCCTCGCCGAGCATCTGCGCATGCTCCTCGGAGACGGGCTCGCCGGCGTATTCGCCGCTGAAGCCACCGGGCGGCGCGAGCGGGAACACCGGCGCGTTCTCGTCGGGAGTGCCATCTGGCGTGGCGTAGAGCATCGACAGGATCTCCTGATAGGGCCGCTGACTGAGTTCCTGAAAGCCGCGGATCACCGCCGGCTGATTGAACTCGGCGGCGAGCTTGTCATCGGTGACCTCCTCACCCATCGCCTCCAGCCCGACCCGGCGGTAGAGCACGTTCATCGAGGCATGGCAATGCAGGCAGGCACCCGCCTGCGGCTTCTGGGTCACGCGCTCGGTCACGCCCTGGTCGTAGAGCATGTAGGCATGGCCGCGTGCCTCGCGGTAGTCGATGCTGAAGGCATAGCCGGCATAGAGCCGCTTGAGCCAGGGTTGGGTCTCGAGCTTGCTCTGCGGCATGGCGCTGCTGCCGCCGTAGAACGCGTCGCCCGAGGTCGATTTCCAGCCCGCGAACTGATGCGGCCAGTTCTGACCCCAGGGCTCAGGGTCGGTGGTGAGTTCATCGACCTCGACCACCCGCACGAACGGCTGGCGGGCGTCCTGCTTGTGGGTGAACATGGTGATCAGCACAGAGGTGACGATCAAGCTCGCGACAACGGCAACGCCGAACACGGCGCCGAGCACGAGCGCGCGCCCTGCTTGCCGGCTACGGCGGGTCGTCGGCGCAGACGACGCCAGCAGCGGCCGCACACGCACCCCTGGTCGGCGAGGTTCCAGCGCACGCGGAGGTGGAGCTTGGTGAGCGTTCTGGGTCGACTGCGTCATGATGAACCTCTCGATCGAAGCATGAGGGATGATCTGATGTACCTCAGCGCCGCTGCGCGTGGCCGACGTCGCTGTGGCAATGGACGCATGGCTGCATGGCGCCGCCGGGCTCGGCCGGCAGCAGATGATTCACCAGCGCGCGGTGGCAGTGGAGACAGGCGCCCTGGGCGACACGCCGATTCTGCGCGCGGATCTGGATCGGCTCGTGGAAGCCGCCGGTGGTGAAGGCCAGCGCGTGGAAGAAACCGTTATCGGCCTTGGTCAGCCACTTGCCAATGACGTCGTGCGGCAGATGGCAATCATTGCAGCCGGCGACGCCATGGTGGCTGGATTTGACCCAGGCGTCGTAGTGATCCTGCATCACATGGCAGTTGATGCAGGTCTTGGGGTCGTTGGTCAGATACGACAGGCCATTGCCATAGCCAAAGGTGAAGAGCCCGACACCGCCGAGCACACCGAGCATCGCCGCGACAGCCAGGGCCAGCCAGGCGCGCGGTCTAGATGTGCTGGCACGGCTTGGCTCTCGGGTCTTCTTCATCACAGTCTCCGCCCTGCGCAAACCATGGTGCCATCATGACGCCGAATCCCAGATCAGCCAACCCCCCGATCTCAGCAGACCGGCGCCTGCGTCCCGGTCCAGGACTCCGTTCGACAGGATGATGACGCCATCACCATCCGGAGAGTCTGAGGATGACTGACAAACAGTCGCTTGCGCCCGGTTCAGCCGGCCGCCCAAGCGAGGTCTTGGTGGCCTTTCTCAAGCTCGGCCTGACCTCGTTCGGCGGTCCGATTGCGCACCTTGGCTACTTCCGCGATGAGTTGGTCCTGCGCCGGCGCTGGCTGAGCGACGCAGCCTATGCCGAGCTGGTCGCGCTCTGTCAGTTCCTGCCGGGGCCGGCGAGCAGCCAGGTCGGCTTCGCCCTTGGTTATCTGCGCGGCGGCATCAGTGGCGCGCTGCTCGCCTGGGTTGCCTTCACCCTGCCCTCGGCGCTGCTGCTGCTGGCCTTTGCGCTCGGCGCCGATGCCATGGGCGGCGCGCTGGGTCAAGACCTGCTGCGGGGGCTCAAGCTGGTCGCGGTGGCGATCGTCGCGCAGGCGGTCTGGGGCATGGCGCGCAGCCTGGCACCCGATCGCGAGCGGGCGACCATGGCCTTGGCCGCGGTCCTGTTGGTGACCTTTGCGCCGAGTGCGCTGGGCCAGATCACGGCGATCCTGGTCGGCGCATTAGCCGGTCTGCGCTGGTATCGACCGCCCTCCCCGCTCGTTTCCCAGGCGCAGGCGCTGGTCGTGCCGCTGCCACGTCGCGTCGGGGTCTTGCTGCTGGGGTTGTTCGCGCTGCTGTTGGTCGGACTGCCGCTGCTGGTCGCCGCCGGCGCCGCGCCAGGCCTGGCGCTGTTCGAGGTCTTCTACCGCGCGGGCGCGCTGGTGTTCGGCGGCGGCCACGTGGTGCTGCCGCTGCTCGAGGCCAGCCTGGTCGAGCCCGGCTGGGTCAGTGCGGATGCCTTCCTCAGCGGCTACGGCGCCGCACAGGCGGTGCCGGGTCCGCTGTTCACCGTTGCCGCCTTCCTCGGCGCCATCGCCATGCCGGGTGCGAGCGCTGTGCTCGGCGCGGCGATCGCGTTGTTCGGTATCTTTCTGCCCGGGATGCTGTTGCTGATGGGCGTGCTGCCGTTCTGGGACCGCCTGCGCCAGCAGCAGGCGGCGCGCGCGGCGATGGCGGGCGCCAATGCCGCAGTGGTCGGTGTCCTGGGTGCGGCGCTCTATCAGCCGCTGTGGACCGGCGCGGTGGCGGCGCCGGCTGACTTCGCGATCGCCTTGAGCGCCTTCGTCCTGTTGACCGCTTGGCGGACGCCGCCCTGGCTGGTGGTGATGGTCACCCTGCTCGCGACGCTGATGGTTGGCATGCTGATGGGGTCGCGATGAATGCGCTCAGGCTCTGTGGGCTGCTTTGGGGGGGTCGCGGCCCAAACCATCAATGAACGCGGTAGGCCGTGTGACAAAGCGACGCACTGCGCCATGACATCGGCGAGACCGGCGAAGGCAAGGCCGAGCTCATCGCTGATCTCGGCATCGCGCGCGGCCAAGGCAAAGCGGCTGGCGGCACGATGCATGGCCATGCCGATGGCGCGCATCCCCTCCGGCATATGCGGTGCCATGCGATGACCGCCATGCTCCTGCATGGCGCTGACGCCGAGTCGCGCCTCGGCGGTGTCGGCGGCGGCACTATAGTCGCCGGCGGCGAGCTGGCGCGAGACGGTCTCGATAGCGGCCAGATGGTCACGCATGTTGGCGAGCATGTGGGCACGCATCGGCGCCGGCAGCTCGACCAGGGTGCGCTCGTCGGCGTCGGCCTGGGCATGGCTGCTGGCATCGGCATGCGCATCCGACGGCGCTGAGCCGGCCAGCAAAGACGGCACTGGCGTGAGGGCCAGTATCAGTAGAAACAGCGCGCTGGAAATCTGCGTCGGTTGGGCTTGCATGAACAGTCGCTCCTGGACAGATGGCTTCTCAGGTCATTGTCGCTGGCCATCAGGGATGCTCAGATCCGGGCCATGGCGCATGATAGCGCGTGGCCTGGCGTAGTGAACCGGATCGCTGGACGATTCAGCAGCCTAGCGCGCGTTCTGTACGAGCCGACTCAGGCGGCGGGACAATCGCCTTGGTCGATCACCTCGCTGCCATCCGCGCTATATCGCGTCGAGCGTGCCTGTCCCGCCGTTGGAGGAGATGCCGATGCCGGCGATCACTGTCAAGGCCCACGACGATGGCCGCATCATCCAGCTGGACGAGTCCATCAAGCTCATGCCGAATGCCCGACGACTGGTGACTGGAAGTTTGGCCCGCCACCTGCTTTGCTGCAGCAAAGCTGGTGGCGCCTCGAATGCTGCTGAACACAGGCGTTATGCCTGGAAGAGGTGAGGTGAAAGTCCAGAACGCAGACGAGGCAGTTGTTGATATCCGGAAACTCATAGACTACTGCTTGTGTCATGAACATCCGAGAGGTAAACACAAAGCACGAGTGTTTCTCTCGGCTTTAGGGATGACGGTGGCTCACGCGAGAGAACTCAAGGACGCCTTGCTACAGACAGTGAGTTCTCACGATTGTGCTATCGGAACCATTGATGAGTACGGTGCTCGTTATGTCGTTGACTTCGCTTACGTTAGGGGCGAAAGGCAAGCAATGATAAGAAGCACATGGATCATCAGGGCCGGTGAAACAACACCTCGTCTTACTTCCTGTTTCGTACTATGAGTACCATCCTTTTATGTCATTCAAAATCAAAGAGTTGGAAGTGGTCGCGTTACTTCGAGATTTACCAGAGGCGAAGTTGGTCAAAGGGCAAGTTGGTACTGTCGTAGAGACGCTTGGAAAATCCGCCTATGAGGTCGAGTTTTGCGGAGACGATGGCAAGGCGTACGCGATGCTCGGGATTAAGGAAGAAGACTTGATGGTGCTTCATTATTCGAAAGTCGAAGCTGCGTGAACAAGTGAAAATAGATCACGCCCGTCAAACTGACGGCGGAAAGCGCCGCGGCTTGTGGGTCATGTTAAGTCCTCGGTCATCAGCGACCTGGTTTCCCGACCCCGTCACAATGTCATCGTCGCGGGCCGGCCACCACTGACGTTCAGCACTCAGGCTAGACGCTGACGCTGACGCCGCCGATGCGCAAGCTGATTGCGCAGCCAGTCATAGACACCGGTCAGCGTGATCAGCACCAGCAGCAAGGCACCCAGTGGGACGATCAGGATGTAGCCGCCGCCGAGCCACTCTTGGAAAAATCGCCCGTTGTGGACCTCGAACAGATAGTTCCAGAGCGGCATCCGATATTGCTAGCGCACCTCTGGAGGCATCTGAAAGGCATCGGCGGCTGCACCGCTGTTGGCCACCAAGCCCTGATAATGGGTGGCGATGTAGGCGTCGCCCTCCGGTGAGGTCAGCCAGCCGGTGACCATGGTCGCCGCCGGACGCATGCTGCGCTCGACGTCGGGGGCCTCATCGACCAATAGATTGACCGCACGCTCGGCACTCGGATCGACCCGATAGAGGCCACTGAAGGAGCCGACCAGATAGGAGCCATTGGGCTGGGTGTCGAAAACCGTCGCGCCCATCACGAAGATCGGCGCTGGCAGATTGATCCGCGTGAACGGCCCCGACAGATCGGCGCGGCCGCGCCAGACGCCATCATCCGCTTGAATCAACACCTGCTCCTCGGCGGGATCATAGAGCGCATTTTTGATCTTGTGCTGCCAGGGATTGGCCGGCAGCGGCCCCGGATACCAAGCCGCCGGCACGTCGCCGGCCAGCAGCATCAGCATTGGCGGGCGCATGAAGAAGCCGGTCAGGCCAAACAACAGCAGAAAGCCGGCGCTCCAGATGCCGAGCTTGAGGTGATACTTGTGGATGAAGCGAAACAGCCGCCCCATCCAGCGCCCAGGCTTGGCGCGGCCGCGACGGCGCCGAGCCTGCAGCAGCCGCGGGTAATACCAGGCGTAGAAGGCGGAGAGGATGAAGACGCGAATGGATCGACTTGATCCAAGCCCAGCGATACCTTTGGTGACATCACCCAAATGATCAGGAGACACCCATGCCAAATCCAACACTGCTGTCCTGGCTAATGCTGATGGCGCTCCTGCTGCTCGCCAGCGTCGCGCTGGCAGCGGACCAGGACGCCGGTCTGCGCCTGCAGCCGATCAGCGACCGCATCTACGCCATCGTCGGCCCTTTTGGCAACCGCACGCCCGAAAACCTCGGCAACAATGCGACCTTCGGTTTCGTTGTCACCGACGCCGGCGTGGTGCTGATCGATCCTGGCGGCAGCGCCAAGGGCGCAGCAGCGATCGATGCGCTCATCGATCAGGTGACCGATCAGCCGGTGAAGATCGTCATCAACACTGGCGGACAGGACCACCGCTGGCTGGGAAATGAGTACTTCAAGAAACGCGGCGCGCGCATCATCGCGAGTCAGGCAGCGGTCGAGGATCAGCGCGCGCGGCTCAAAGAGCAGCTGTTCAGGCTTCAGAATCTGGTGGGTGTCGACGGTCTCGCCGGCACCGAGCCGGTATACGCAGATGAAACCTTCGACGAGACCATGACCTTCAGCCTGGGGGATACGCGCTTCGAGCTGCGCAGGATCGGCCCGGCCCATACACCGGGCGACAGTCTCGTCTGGCTGCCGGACGAGCGCGTCGCATTCAGCGGCGACGTGGTCTATGTCGGGCGTATGCCCGGCGTGATGCCACATTCCAGCAGCGCGCATTGGATCGAGGCCTTCGAGATCCTAGCCGCAGTGGAGCCCAAGGTCATCGTGCCGGGGCACGGCCCCGCTACCGACCTCTCCCAGGCTCGCGCCGACACGCTCGACTACTTGGTCTTCCTGCGCGAGACGGTTGGCGCCTTCATGGAGGATGGCGGCGATATCACACAGATTGGCACATTGGATCAATCTCGATTCGCGCACCTAGAAGACTATCAATCTCTTAAGGGCCGTAATGCTCAGCAGGTGTTCCAGGAGATGGAATGGGAGTAACCCAAGGGTCCCGACATCCGCACTCCAAGCAACCTGTCAGCCGAAGGATCGCCCATGAGCCCGCTACTCTTTCCGGTCTCGGGCGTGGAGACATGGCCCTGGCTGCCGCCGCTGATTATCGCCTTCTTCACCAGCATGGTGGGCATCTCCGGCGCCTTCCTGCCGGTGCCGTTTCAGCTCTCGGTGCTCGGGTTCGCCAGTCCAGCGGCCTCGGCGGACTGGCCGGTGCCTTTCTCGATGCCCGAGTCCAGCCTTGGGTTCCACAGCAGCTGCTTCGCGGCTTCACGGCGCTGCTCCTGCTCGCTCTGGCATTGCGCTATCTGTGGCCCGAGAGCCTAGGCGCTTGATGTCCACCCTGTCCCATCCACGATAAGCCAGTCGCTTCAGCGTTCGGCGACATTCGCATGTCCAATCACACCGAGCAGGATGAAGTCTTGCTGCAGGCTGCCGGCCGCGGCGACATGACGGCGTTTGCCCGGCTGGTCGAGCGTCATCAAGCCTGGGCTTGGCGGGTCGCTTATCGCTTCGCCGGGAATCAGGATGACGCCGCCGAGATTGTCCAGGAGGCCTTCTTACGCCTCCTCGACGCCTCCGGACGCTATCGGCCGAGCGCGCAGTTTCGAACCTATTTCTACCGGATTATCTCTCGCCTTTGCCTGGACCGAGCCAGGAAACACCAGCCGGTGCTGCTCGACCGGGTTCCAGACCAGCCCGATCCCGCCCCCAGCGCGGCAGAGAGGATGATGCGGCAAGAAACCGCCTTTGCGGTTCGCGCGGCCCTTGACGCACTTCCCCCCAACCAACGACTGGCCCTTGTGCTGCGCTACGAGGAAGACCTGGGCTACCAGGAGATCGCCGCCGCCATGGGGATCACCGCCAAAGCGGCGGAACGACTGCTCGCCCGTGGCCGGGAGCGGCTGCGCCGTCTGCTCGGGTCTCGGGAAGACTTTTTCGATGCTTGAGCGGGGGTTTTTCCAGGCTCGCGCGTTTCATGATTGGTAGCGAGGTGACAGCGATGCGCTCATGCGGCAACTATCGGAAATATCTGAACGCCTATCTCGACGGTGAGCTGCCCACAGCGCTGGGCCACGCCGTGGAGCAACATCTGGCGGACTGCCCGATATGTCGTCACGAGGTGCTGGCGCTGCGCGAACTCGAGCCACTGCTGGCAGCCGACCCTATCCCTCCGATGCCCGCTGCATTAGCAAGCCGGATAAGGATCGCAGCGGCCGACCGCCAGCAAGCACTGCAAGATCGCGGGGGTCCACGAGCGGCCCTGTGGAACAGGCGCGAGCCCCTGTTGCAACCCTGGCTGCTCAGGGGGGCGACGAGCGCCACATTCGTTCTGGGCTTGGTCTTGGGCGCCTCGATGGGGTTGACTGGTGGCCAAAAGGTTGACTCTGTCCAACGGATGAGCCCGAAAGACCCGCTAGAGGCTGCAAGCCAGTTGTATGCCTTCGATGTACTGAGCGCCACGCCCCAAGGGTCCATTGAGGCGGCTGCGCTAACGCTCCTAGCCGAAGGAGGATGAGGATCTGTGATGTGGAATACCCTGCGCCAACCCCTGTTTGCCCTCTCCGTGGGCTTGAATCTGGCCTTTATCGCCGTGTGGTTGATCCAATGGCTCCCCGCATCAGACGTCGGCGACAGCGACCCTCGATCCGCTGGGCCGGTGAATCCGAGCGTGCCGTCGCTGCTGCATCGTGAGATCGGCGTCAGCGCGGCGCAGTGGCGCCAGATCGCACCTTTGGCTCGGGATTTTCGCGCCAGCGCACAAGATCAGCGTCGACAAATCCAGGCGCTCCGCAACCAATTGCTGGAGCTGCTGGCCATGCCTGAGGTGGACGAGGCCGCGATCGCGGCCACGCAGGAGGCGATTCTCACCCACCAGCGGCAGATGCAGAACATGGTCATCGACCACTTGCTGATGCAAAAGCGACTCCTGTCTCCCGAGCAAACGCAACGCCTCATGCGCTCGCTGCGCGAGCACAGCCGCGTTGCCGACGGCATGGCTGAAGGGAAAGGTCTTGGACGGGTGCTCGATGAGCAGACCGATCCCCTGCCCAGCCCGATGCCGAATCCGTCGTCGAAACCGGGGCAGTCGGAATGAGCAACCACCGTGTCCTCTTATTGATCGCGCTGCTGATCGCCACCGTTGCGGTGGCCGGGCTGCTCTCCCTCGACGGCGTTTCCCTTGATCGCGCCGCCGGGCGCGATACCGCCGAATCCGCAAAGACGCAACAGCCCAACACAGGCAAGCCGCTGCCCCGAGTGCAGGTCATCACTGCGGCCACCTCCAGCATCGCGCGGACGCTGACGTTGAGCGGCTCGGTGGAGGCGTATCGCGTTGCCCGCCTGGCCTCTCCCGCCTAAGGACCGGTGATCGCTGTCAAGGTTCGCGAGGCTGACCAGGTGGCAACCGATGAAATCCTGGTGTCGATCGGCAGAAAACAGGGCGCTGAGGCGTTGATCCTGTCGCTTCGCGAAGAGCTGAAAAAGGAAGCGAGCAACCTGAGCCGGAGCCAGCGGCTCGTTGCCAGCCAAGCGTTGTCCGCCGAGGATCTGGACCAGGCCAGGGCCGCCTATGAGCAGGTCCACGCCGCGCTGATCCAGGCCGAGGAGACAGCCCGGGATTACGACATCAAGGCACCCTGGTCCGGCGTGGTGTCCCGGGTCGAGGTCAAAGTCGGCGAGTTTGTCGCCCCCCGAACCGTGCTGCTGGAGCTCTACGATCCAGCCAGCCTGGTGATTCGCGCGGCGATTCCAGAGCGACATGCGGCGGCGGTCAGCACCGGAATGCCAGTCGAGGTGCACCTCGATGCCGTGCCCGACCGGGCCATTTCAAGCCGAATCGAGCGTCTTTATCCTTATCTGGATTCGCAGCTCCGTACTCGCACGGTGGAGATTGCCCTGCCGCCATCCGTCGATTGGCTGCCCGGCATGTTCGCGCGGCTGACCTTGTTGCTGGAAACCGCGGAAGCAGCGGTGGTCGTGCCCGTCGAGGCCCTCACCGACACCCCCGAGGGTTCGATCATCTTTGTGGTCGAGGACGGAAAAGCGCTGGCTCGCGCAGTGGAAACCGGTATCGAGGCGGACAACCGCGTGCAGATCGTTTCCGGAATCCATGTCGGTGACAAGGTTGTCGTTGCCGGAAATGAGCGGCTGAAGGACAGCACTGAAGTCCAGATCGCGCCAGCAAAGACGTCCACCAAGACGTCAGCTCAGACCCAGGCCGAGCCGACGGCGGAAGGCTCCAGCAGGGCCGGAGGCGGCCAGTGATCCTAACCCGCTACGCCGTCCGCCGCCGGCTTGCCACCAGCGCCATCGTGGTGGCGTTGGTCGTCCTCGGGCTCTATGGCCTGTGGCGCCTGCCGTTGGATTATCTGCCCAACATCACCTACCCACTCGTCAAGGTGCAAATCAAGTGGCCTGGCGCCACACCGCATGAAATCGAGACCGACATCGCTGATCCCATCGAGCGCCTGATGTCGACGGTGGATCATCTGGATTCACTCGAGTCCTCGGCCATCGAGGGAATCTACAACCTGGACGTCAACTTTGACGATGGCGCGGATGTCGATGTCGCCTTCCAGGATGTCCTTGCCGCTTTGACGCGCGCCGAGCAGGATTTGCCGGACGACATCGAAGCGCCCTATGTCTACAAGGCCGACCCCTCGCAGTTGCCGGTCATGCAGCTGACCCTGAGCTCGGACCGTTGGGATCTGGTGCAGTTGCGGGACTGGGCCGACAACTGGCTGCAGGATCGCATCCTGGCTGCCCCGGGCGTGGCCGGGACCGAGGTGATCGGCGGGCTGGAGCGCGAGATCCGCATTCAGCTGGACCCCGCGGCGCTGGAAAAGCATGGGCTTACCCTCGATGCGGTGATCAGCGACGTGGCCGCTGACAATGTCGAGCAGACCGGCGGCCGGGTCAGGGTCGGACCTCGGGAGATCATCGCCCGGACCCTGGGCGAGTATGCAACGCTCGATGATATCCGCCAGGTCATGGTGGCTGGAGAGGGACACCGGAAGGTCTACTTACGCGACATCGCCGAGGTGATCGACGGCCACGAGGACGCACGGCTGATGACTCGGTTCAATCGCCGTGACAGTGTCAAACTATCGGTGCTGAAGGCAGCCGAGGCCAATACCGTGAAAACCGCCGAGGCGGTGGCCACGCTGCTGAGCGAGTTGGAGCCGGAGCTGCCTCCGGGGCTGCAGCTCGGGTATGTCGAGGACCAGGCGGTCTACGTCAAGCAGGCGCTGAACGCGGTTCGCAACGCCGCGCTGGCCGCGGCCGTCCTGCTGATCCTGGTCGTCTATCTGTTCCTGGGCAGCCTGCGACAGGTGCTGGTGATGGTCATCGCCCTGCCGGTGACCCTGATCGTCAACTTCGGCCTGATGAAGCTCGCCGGCTTCTCACTCAATCTGTTTTCCCTCGGCGGCCTGGTCGTCGCCATCGGCGTGGTGCTGGATAACTCCATCGTCGTAGTGGAGAACATCGCGCGCTGGCGGCACGAGCGGCCCGAGCAGGACCCCGCCGAGCAGGCGATCGAGGCTACGGCCGAAGTCGGACCGGCGCTGCTCGCGGCCACGCTGTCGTTTCTTGCCCTCTTTGTGCCCTTTCTGATCGTCCCTGGGCTGACTAGCCTGCTGTTTCGGGAACTGATTCTGGTCATTGCCGGGATCGTTGTCATCAGTCTGGTGGTGGCCGTCGCGGTCACGCCCATGATCACCGCCACCCTGTTCGGCGGTCGCCGACCGCCCCCTCAGGCGGGATGGTTCGAGCGTTTGTTCGAGCGCCTGACGCTCAGTTACGCCGGGCTGCTCGAGCGAGTGATCAGTTGGCGATGGCTGGTCATGGCGCTGTTCCTGATTCTGGTGGCCGGTGCCTTGGCGCTATCGGGACGGCTCGGCGGCGAGTTCCTGCCGCTCATCGACGACGGCCGCGTCATGGTCAAGGTCAAGATGCCGACTGGAACCGCTGTCGTCGAAACCGACCGCGTGGTGCGCGGCATCGAGGCGCAGATCCAGGGCGACCCCGTGATCGAGAGCACCTTCGCCCTGACCGGAGGACAGGTTAGGGGCTTGACCACCTACGAGATCGCCAATGAAGGACAAGTCGATATCCAACTGATCCCCAAGGCCGCGCGGGAGATCAGCACCAAGGCGTACGTCGCCCGCCTGCGCCGCGCCATCGCCAAGCAGCAACCGCCTGGCGGCAAGGTCATGGTCAAACAGATGCCGATCAAGGGTATTCACGGCCTGGGTGCCTCGGATGTGATCGTCCAGGTTCGCGGGCAAGACATGGACACCCTGGCCGAGCTTGCGAGCAAGACCCAGAAGCAGATCCGCAACCTGGATGCCTTCGAGAATGTCTTCGTCTCCGTCGATCTGAGCAAGCCCGAGTATCAGGTCCGGGTGGATCGCGTCAAAGCCGCCGCGCTCGGTGTGTCGGTGGCGGATGTCGCGACCTCCCTGCACACGCTGATCACCGGAGCGGTCGCCACGCGCTACCGTCAGGGCAGTGAATACTACGCCATTCGCCTGATCGTGCCGGAGGAGCGCTTGACCTCCAGACAGACGATCGAGGATCTACCGCTAACTTTAGCTGCGGGCGAGGTGCTGCGCTTGCGCGACATCGCGACCGTGACGTTGGGCACTGGGCCGGTGGAGATCATCCGCGAGAATCAGATCAGGCAGGTGACCATCGAGGCGGATAGCGTCGGTCAGGATCTGGCCGGTGCCGTGCGCGAGCTGCGCCAGGCGCTGGACCGCATCGAGCGACCAGCCGGATATCAGTTCGCGCTCAGCGGCAGTGCGGAGATGATGGCCGAGATGACGGAGACCGTCTTGGCCGTGCTGGCCTTCGCGCTGTTCTTCTCGTTCATCGTGCTGACGGTTCAGTTCAACAGCCTTAAACTGCCAGGACTAATTCTGGGGACGGTTCCGGTCAGTCTGGCCGGGGTGGTGTATTTGCTGGCGCTGACCCAAATCCCGCTGGGCGCCACGGTCATTATCGGCGTCCTGGTCGTGGTGGCGGCGACGGTCAACGACGGCGTCTTGCTGTTGACCTATGCCAACGAGCTGGCGCAGCGGCAGGCCTGCTCACCCCAACAGGCGGTTCTCGATGCCGCCCGACTGCGGCTGCGGCCTCGGGTCATGACCACAGTGACGACCACCATCGGCTTCCTGCCGCTGGCGCTCAACCTGGGCGAAGGCGGGGACATGCTGCAACCCATGGCAGTCGCGGCCATCGGCGGCTTGGGGATGGAAATGCTGGTCGCCTTGTTCCTGATGCCCTGTCTGTATGTGATCGCAAACCGACAGCCGGCACGCGCATCAAGCGCCAACGACCGGCGTCATCACCCGGTGCAGGCTGGTTGAGCAGGCGACGGCCCCGGTTCATGAACCTCACCGACTCCCAGATACTCGAGGAGAGGGAATACAAATGACGCATGACAGGCCCGACGCCATCGTCGTCGAGGGCCTCACCAAGGGCTTCGACAGGGTCGAGGCCGTCGCGGGGATCGCGTTTCGCGTGCGCCAGGGCGAGCTGTTCGGCTTTCTCGGCCCCAACGGCGCCGGCAAGAGCACGACGATCAATCTGCTCACCGGGCTGGCGCGCCCGGATGCCGGGTCGATCCGTTTGGGTGGCATCGACTGCACGCGCCGAGCCCGCGCGGCCCAGCACCTGATCGGTGTGGTGCCGGATGAAAGCAATCTCTACCCCGAGCTCAGCGGCCGTGACAATCTCAGCTTCTGCGGCGCCCTCTATGGTCTGCCGAAGCGCGAGCGCGAGGCCCGGGCGCGCGAACTGCTCGAAGCCTTTGGCCTCAGTGAAGCAGCAGGACGCAAGTTCGGCGGCTACTCCAAGGGGATGAAGCGCCGGCTCACCATCGCTGCCGGCATTATCCACCGACCCAAGATCCTGTTCCTGGACGAGCCGACCACCGGCCTCGATGTAGCCAGCGCCCGCCAGTTGCGCCAGCTCATCGCCGAACTCCACCGCGCCGGCACCACCATCTTCCTGACCACTCATTACATTGAGGAGGCAGAGCGGCTGTGTGAGCGCATCGCCTTCATCGTCTCCGGCCAGATCGTGCGGATCGACTCGATCGCACAACTGCTCGAGCCGCTGCAAGACCGGCAGCGGGTGCGGATCACCAGCAGCGATGGACTGAACGACGTGCCGGGCGGGCTGAACACGGCCTTTCCCGAGCTGGACTTCAGTTGCCCGGAGCCCGGTGTGCTCCAGGCAGAGACCGAGGCCGGCGCGGCACTGCGCGTGGGCGCTATCGTGCGCTGGCTTGAGGAACAGGGGATCGAGGTGCTCGAGGCACGCCGATTGCGCCCATCGCTGGAAGAGGTCTTCGTGCGCGTTACGGGTATCGCGACCGACGCCATGCGTCAGGAGCGCGAGCGCGCGGGAGGTGGCCAATGAATCATGCCGCGATGGAAAGGGGCGGACGCACCCGCTGGCGCCCTTGGGCAACCGCCTTCTGGGGCATCCTGCGCAAAGACATGCGCACCTACTACCTCAAGCCCCCCAACATCAGTTGGGGCCTGCTCTTTCCACTGGTCTGGACCGGCATGTTCTTCATCCGCTCCGGCGGCGTCGAGGATATCCGCTCGCTGCTGCCTGGTGTGGTGGCGATCGCCATCCTGTTCGGTACGACCTCGATGCTGGCGATCACGGTCACCTTCGAGAAAAAGGGCCGCTCCTTCGAGCGGCTGCTGCTCGCTCCGATCCCACTGGAGCTGCTGATGCTGGCCAAGACCAGCGGCGCTATCCTGTTCGGCGTCGCCAACGCCTGCGTGCCCATCATTCTGGCGGCCTTCCTGGTCGATCTCACGCCAGTGGCGTGGGGCTGGTTCGCGGTGGCGGTCGTCTTGATCGCGGTGGTCTCGACCTTTCTCGGGCTGTTCGTGGCCGTGGCCGTCACCGAGGTGTTCGAGGCCCAGACGCTATCGAACTTCTTTCGTTTCCCGATGATTTTTCTCTGCGGCCTGTTCTTTCCGATTGCGGATCTGCCGCTGCTGCTGCAGCCGCTCGCCTGGCTCCTACCCCTGAGCTACGGCGCGGATGCGCTGCATGGCGCGGTGCATGGCGGCAACAGTCTGCCCCTCGCGCTCGATCTGGGCATCCTCTGCGTCTATGGCGTCGGCTTGTTTCTGTTCAGTCTGTTCAGTATCCGACGGCGCTGGATCAGCTAAATGACAGGCGACGCATTGCGCCATGACCTCGGCTGAGGATCGGCTCCGCAGACTTGTTGCGTTGCTGTGATACCTCCTGAGTGTCAGCGTTCATCCAAGCGCGTCTCCCTGACCTTGTGCACCTGAGTTGGCGCTCCCGCCTCGTTTGGCTCGGGCGCATCGGCCCATTGCCGGCGGTTGATCGCATACTCGGTCACTTGGCCAACGAAGGGCAGCACCAGCATGCCGTCGAGCCGGTCGACACGCCGGGGCTCGCGATGCTGGCGGATGCCGATGGTCATGCCCTGCTGGCCGGCACGCGGCTGGGCGCGGTAGGTGCCGAGCAGCCAGTCCCACCAGGAGAGGTTGAAGCCGAAGTTGGAGTTGGTCTCGTCGTCCTCGATCGAGTGATGCACGCGGTGCATGTCCGGGGTCACGACCAGCCAGCGCAACGGGCGATCGACCCAGGCTGGTAGCGCGATATTGGCATGGTTGAACATCGCCATCGCGTTGAGGATGACCTCGAACAGGATCACCGCGACCAGCGGCGGTCCGAGCGCGGCGATCACAGCGAACTTGATCAGCATCGAGAGGATGATCTCGAGCGGATGGAAGCGCGCGCCAGTGGTCAGGTCGAAGTCGAGATCGGCATGGTGGACCCGATGCAGCCGCCACAGCGCCGGCACCGCATGGAAGAGCACATGCTGCACCCAGATGGCGAAGTCGAGCACCAGCAGCGCGAACAGGACCTCGGCCCAGAACGGCCAGGCCAGCGCATTGAGCAGCCCCCAGCCGGCACTGTTGACGTACAGCGCCATACCGACTGCGGCGGCCGGAAACAGCAGCCGCAGCAACACCGTGTTCAACACCACCAGACCGATGTTGCTGCTCCAGCGCTGCACGCGGGTCAGCATCCGCGCGCGCGAGGGCGCGATAACCTCCCAGGTCGCCATCAGCGCAAACACCCCGAGGAAGAAGCCGAGGCGGATCATCGCCTCATGGGTTTGGATGAAACTGTCCATCGTGCAGCGTCTCTCCGCCTTGGGGTCAGCAGGGGCCGAAGCCCGGGTTAATGAGGGAAGAAGCTTGACAGATCGCAATCTTTTGATCAACCATTAGGTTGAATGTTTCGATCTTCTCACGCATCCACCGGAGGCCGCCATGCATCGCACGCTGATCCGCGCCCTAGGCGCCCTGCTGCTCGTCGGCGCGGTGGCCACCGCCCTGCTCTACCGCGATCGGCTCGACGTCGCAGCACTGGAGGCCTGGGTCAGCGGCGCTGGTGCCGCGGCACCGCTGATCTTCATCGGACTCTATGCGCTGGCGACGGTGCTGTTCCTGCCCGGCACGGTGCTGACGCTGGCCGGTGGCGCCCTGTTCGGCCCGCTCTGGGGCACGCTCTACAACCTGATCGGGGCCACGCTCGGCGCCGGCTTGGCGTTTCTGATTGCGCGCCATCTCGCCGGCGGCTGGGTCCAGGCACGCGCCAAGGGCCTTCTTGCGCGGCTGATCCAGGGCGTCGAGGCCGAGGGCTGGCGCTTCGTCGCCTTCACCCGGCTGGTGCCGCTGTTTCCGTTCAACCTGCTCAACTACGCCTTGGGCCTGACCCGCATCCGCCTTCTGCCCTATCTGCTGGCGACCCTGGTGTTCATGCTGCCGGGGGCCCTGGCCTATACCTACCTGGGCTTCGTCGGTCGCGAGGCAATGGCCGGCAGCGAGGGGCTGATCCGCAACGGCCTGATCGCGCTGGCATTGCTGGCCGCAGTGGCCTTCCTGCCGCAGCTGATCGCGCGCCTGCGTCAGCGCCCGATGCTGCCGGTCGCGGACTTGAAGCGCCGCCTCGACGCCGGAGACAAACACCTCCTGGTGCTCGACGTGCGCACGCCCGAGGATTTCGTCGGCGAGCAGGGCCATCTCGCCGAGGCCGTCAATATCCCGCTGGAGGCCCTCCCTGAGCGGATCGAGGCACTCGGGCCGGACCTCGAGCGCCCGATCGCATTGCTTTGCCGCACCGACCGCCGCTCGGCCAAGGCCGCGGCACTGCTCGCCAGCCGCGGCTTCGGCCAGGTGCAGGTGGTCCAGGGCGGCATGACCGCCTGGCTGGCCAACGGCTGGCCGGTCGAACAAGCACATCGACAGGCCGACTGAGCCGCGTTCCCGGACCCGACGGTCCGCCGGACTCGCGCGGCGCACAGGGTCATTCACCACGACACGATCACCCACCACCCACCACCCACCACCAACGGAGCTATCCGATGAAAAAAACCGCCCTTTCGTTCTTCCCGATCCTGCTCATGCTGTCGGCACTGGTACCAGGCACCGCGCTGGCCGAGAAACCGAGCGACGCGCAGGCCCTCGCCGGCGTCACCGCTGGCAAGGTCGCCTGGGACATCAACATGGGGAATCCGCGCGCACTGCTGGTCAATCTGCGCGTGATCGACGAGACCTACGAGGACCTCAAGCGCCAAGGGGTCGAGCCCGACATGATCTTCACCTTCCGCAGTCCCTCGGCGCGCCTGGTCAGCACCGAGCGCACCGATGTGCCGCTGGACGAGGAAGCCGTCTACGACGAGATCGCTCAGCAGATCAAAGCATTGCTGGCCAAGCCGAAGGTGCGCATGGAGGTCTGCTCGATCACGACCCGCCTCGCCAACATCGACAACGAAACGCTGCTGCCGGGCCTTGAGGTCGTCGGCAACACCTTCGTCTCGCAGATCGGCTATCAGGCCAAGGGCTACGCGACCATCCCGATCATGTAAGCGACCCAAAGTGCGAGTCGGCCCGTCCCAGCCGTCGGGGTAGACCCAACAGTCGCGTCATCAGCCGCCATCTCGCAGAACCGTCAATCCTGCCCTTTCAGGTACTGGTAGAGCGTCTCACGGCTAACCCCGAACGCGCGGGCAAGGCTCGCCTTCTGCTCTCCGGCGCTGGCCCGGCGGCGTAGCTCTGCGGCCTGCTCCGAGGAGAGCGCCTTCTTGCGGCCCCTGTACGCCCCGCGCTGTTTCGCCAGCGCAATCCCCTCACGCTGTCGCTCGCGGATAAGAGCCCGCTCGAACTCCGAAAAAGCGCCCATGACCGACAGCAGCAGCGTCGCCATCGGCGAATCCTCGCCCGTGAACGTCAGCCCTTCTCTAACGAACTCGATACGGACGCCGCGCTGGGTGAGCGTCTGCACCAAGCGGCGCAAGTCATCAAGGTTGCGCGCGAGACGATCCATGCTGTGCACCACCACAGTATCACCCTCGCGCACGAAGGCCAGCAGCCGGTCGAGCTCCGGGCGGTGGATGTCTTTTCCGGACGCCTTATCGGTGAACACGCGATTGACCTGCACCTGATCGAGCCGGCGTTCCGGATTTTGGTCGAAGCTGCTGACGCGGATATAGCCGATGCGCTGGCCTTGCATGGGCGCTCTCCGATGATTGTGTCAGGAAAAGACACGATGACCCTGCGGAGAATGTGTCAATTAAAAAGATCATCAACTCTATTCTGACACTTTCCTGCGGCTTCTCCTGACGTCAATTTAGGGTTACTCCAATCTGACGACCGCATCATCGCGAAAATTTGGGCTTGAAATCTATCTAACGTTAACGTAAGATATAAATATCTGACGTGAGCGGCAGATAACGCAAGCGCCTTTTTTACGGAGGATCTCTCATGCCCAGTGACGTGATGTTGCACTTCAAAGAAGCTCTGGATGCCAAGACCAAGCAACAACTGGTCACCACACTTGCAGAACGGTTGGGTGTCTCCAACGAGGCTCACCACTCCGCGAAGCCGCACCTGATGTTCTTTCCGACCGATCCCGTACGCTCACCCCCGCACCGCATCCTCGCGGCGGTTCGTGAACAGGGCTACCAGGTCCAGATTGTCGATCTATGAGCCTAAAGATTGGCGCAATCGCGCAGCGTCTGGGGACGACGGTGCGAACCTTGAGGTTCTACGAAGAGAACGGCTTGGTGCATCCCGGCCGCACGCCCGGTGGGACTCGTCTCTATAACGAGGCCGATGAAGCGCGCTTCGCTGCCTTACTTGGTCTGGCTCGACTCGGCTTTTCCTTGCATCAGCTCTCTGAACTGGCCGGCCTGCGGGGATCCAGCCAGACCGGCGATGAGGCGAGTCGGGCGGTGGCCTCGCGACTCAGAGAGATGGATGCCGAGCTCGAGCAGCGTGCCCGCGCGATTGAGGAACAGCGCCAAGACATCGCGCGCGCCTTAGCGTTGGTTAAGCGCTGTCACAGTTGTCAACAACGCCCCGCCCCCGAGAGCTGCAATCAGTGCCCGGTGAGTGTCGGTGTACGGGACATCGCCGTCTTGAATGTCGTCTGGGACGAAGCGGGGTCGCGCTGACTGCGGCCCCGTGAGTGCGGGGTTGTAAGTCGTCCTGACCTCAGGACCACAGCAGGTGCCGCACAGGTCGCTTTGCTTCCCACGATTCAGCTGCGCAGCAGACCAGGTTGCATTGACTGTCAGAAGAGGAGATCGCCCAATGAATACCCCCTCGAACGTGGCTCCAATGAAGGATCTTGATCCGCGGATGCGCGCGCTTGTGCGCGAGGAAGTCGAGAGACTCCTAGCGGCAAGATCCGGAGAAAGCGCGAAGGAGGACCTGGAAACTCGGGTCACAGCGTTGGAGCGACGCGCCCCGCAGAACAAAGTCTCCATCGTCGTGTTCTCCGATGAGATGGACAAGGTTCTCGCCGCCTTCGCGGTGGCCAGCGGCGCACTCGCAATGGACATGGAGGTGTCGATGTACTTCACCTTCTGGGGTCTAAGCGCGATCCGCCGAGAGACCCACCTCGACGGGAAGGACTTCCGGCAACGCATGATGGGCGTGTTCTTACCCGAGAACAGCCGGCAGATGGGACTCTCGAAGATGAACATGCTCGGACTGGGGCCGCGCATGATGCGCACCATGATGCGAGAGAAAAACATCACATCGCTTGAAGAGATGCGTGAACTGGTCACCGAGATGGGTACCCGGATGATCGGTTGCACGATGGCCATGGACCTCATGGGCATCAAGCAAACGGAGCTCATTCCCGGCGTTCAGCTCGGTGGCGTCGCGACTTTCATGGACGAGGCATTAAACAGCCGGCTCACCTTGTTTCTTTGAGTGCTTCGGCGCAGACACCAGAGGCTCGCAACCAGCATCTCCCTATCCACCAAAGGAAGAGATAAGCATGAACTATGATGACACCCTTGATACTCGCGGCTTGAGCTGCCCGATGCCCATCTTGGAAACCAAGAAGGCTATCGCCCACATGACTGACGGTCAGGTGCTCACCGTACTTACCTCCGATCCCGGCTCCCTCACTGACATGACGTCGTTTTGCCAGGTCACTGGTAACGAACTGGTCATCGCCAGAGGCTCTGACAATTCGTTCGAGTTTACGATTCGTAAGAGTTCCGTTCGTCGTGACTCCTAACGCCACCCCTCAGATGGCCGGTGTCATAGTACCCGCCACGTATCGTGACACCTGGCATGATGGTTTCGGTGCTCGCGGCTGGAAACTCGACTGCTCTTTGACCGAGCCTTCCGTGATTGCATCCACATCAGAAACAGGATCACGTCTTCCGACCTCTGTCTTGGTGCACGACATACTCGACCACCATCTCTGTGGTGTCGGTATCGGTGGTCACAGGAACGAAGCTATTGCACTTCATCAACTTGAGATTCGTACGGGATCTGATCCTTTGCCAGACATACGACAAATTATCAACGAAGACCTGCTACAGGGCTGCGTTGAACGTGACACGATGCGCTCCTTTCTACCTAGCTCTTTGTTGTCAATGGTGCCGCACGGCGTACGCGCAGATTACGATATCATTAAATCACTAAGAAATCGTTTGACTCACGAGCAGTTGCTTCATGAGCTGGAACTGCATTTCATTAGAATTGGTCAAACGAATTCTCGAGCAGCAAAAAAAAGCTTTGAGGAATCCTGCCTCTTCTACGAGAAACGAACGTCGTTAGGCATCGCCATACAAGACCTGTTGATTGCTTTCGATCAGTACCTTGCTAGCCACTCTGTGGATTACGCGCATGGCGCATTCTATCTTACGAATGATCATTGTACGCTTCGTGTCGCTGGTCTGAGTTCAGCTTTTTACGCCGATGTGAAATGAATGTCCAGAGCGCTCAATCGTAAACAAACTGCCGTTTGGCCTTGCGATCGTAATTATTGATTCGTATGACTGACAAACAACTGATAGAGGAAATCTACCATGAAGCTGCAGACCGTGATCGCTTTATCGCTCTTCGAGCTTTATTTCATTGCAGTTGTCATATACAGCGGCATGTTTCCAGACACAATCATGCTGATTGCCAACGCCCTATTCGCCGGATGGTTGGCTATGGAAGCTATGCGTGTAAAACTTGGGCATGCGCAAGGTGAAAGCAGAACTTTCGGAATACTTTCAAGGTCTTTTCTCATTATCTCTTTCATCTCAGTAGCATTGGCATTCGCTGACTACGGGCTAAGAAAGGATGCGGCACTATTCGCATTGCCAGATGCAGCCCCCATCGCAGGCGCGTTGTTCTTAGCTGTGGGGGTTTGGTTGCGGCATATTTCGATCAGTACTTTAGGACGGTTCTTTGTGACGAAAGTGCAGGTACGACACGATCACCAGATCGTCAAGGATGGCATTTATAGCTTGCTACGTCATCCCAGCTACACAGGACTGATTCTTGGGTTTCTCGGCATCACCTTGATACTGAAGAGTGGTGTCGCATTGGCAGTATTTTTGGCGCTTGGGATTCCAGCGTACTTGTATCGGATTTGGATCGAAGAGAAAAGTCTTGTAAATGTGTTTGGCGAAGAATATGTGTCGTATCGGACTGATACCTACGCTATCGTGCCTTATGTCTACTAGCATTGCTCGTAATTGACGGCAGTCTCGCCGCTTCGCGTGGCGCTAACTGAGGTTTTCTCAGCCACCCTCTTGAGGTCCACTAAATGGATTTACGAAACCACCTTCGTATTAGCTTCGGCATTGTCGCGCTCGTCTGGTCGATATGGCTGTTCTGGTACGGTCCCGAAGTGGCATTCTCAGCAGTCAGAGATTGGTGGCCGATTACTGTGACAATGATGTTCGGTTCCGTTATTGCGGGCGCTACCAGTGAAGGAGGAGGCGCTATAGCCTTTCCCGTCTTTACTAAGGTGCTACATATCGCACCGTGGGACGCCAAACTGTTTGCCTTGGCGATTCAGGGTGTTGGCATGACTGCGGCTTCGGTAGTCATTGTATTGATGGGGATTAAAGTAGATTGGCGAGTCATCATATGGGCTAGTATCGGTGGTGCTTTGGGTATGGCATTTGGTGCGACTGGACCCGCTCACTATCTACCACCGGATGTCACGAAGATCACGTTTACTGTCATGGTAAGCAGCTTTGGCGTAGTGCTTTATGTCTTGAATCGGCGAGAACGTTCTCATCACGAGCAATTGCCAGCCAACGGAACCGTAGAGGTGAGCTTATTAGTAGCAGTTGGCGCTCTTGGGGGATTTCTGTCCAGCGTTGTGGGAACAGGATTGGACATCGTGACTTTCTCTTGTCTTGTGATTCTGTTTAGAGTCAGCGAGAAAGTGGCCACTCCGACATCAGTGATCCTGATGGCAGTGAACTCCTTGGTTGGGTGCTTCGTGTATTTCGGCTTGCTGGGGGAGATGACTGATGAGGTGCACGGTTATTGGATGGCCGCAATCCCAGTAGTTGTAGTCGGAGCGCCGGTAGGTGCCATGCTGTGTAGCTACATGTCGCGCAGAACTATTGCGAATCTTTTGATAGGACTCATTTTCATCGATCTAGTAAGTACGGTTCTTGTGATGCCGTTGACAACGGAACTAATGATGTATAGCACAGTTGCAATGTTGGTATGTTTCACATTCTATGCATCGATGATTCGGGTCGAACGTTATAAGCCCGTAACCATTGAAGAAACCTGACGCGTCAAGAGATGTTAGACCATGCACGATGGGAACTGATTCGCAACAGGGGTCGAGCAGGGTGCGTGAGTTCGACATGTCCATGATTTTGCGCACCAGAATCGGGCGGTCGGGGTGAACAGAGTTGGGAAAGGAACGGTATGCGGAGCGGCTTCGAGGGCAGGCAGGATCAATGGACCCTCACGCCAAGCGAACGGGAAGCGATCAGGACAAAAAACCAAGCCAACAGGCCTGGCTTCGCGATTCTATTGGTCTTCTTCCGTGAGCGAGGCCGGTTTGCACGTGATGCCTCCGAGATCGACGCACAAGCGATCCGTACGCTGAGCGAGCAACTCGATCTTCCGCTTCCCGCAGATGAGGACGCCTTCCCCAGAGGACGTACCGCCGAACGCCTGCGCGCCGAGATTCAGGAGCCGTTTTGGCTTCCGCGAAGCCACGGTCGCCGATGCAGACACTCTGGCGAGCTGGCTGTGCGATCAGGTCATCGGCGCGATCGGTAACGAGATCGCGCCACTGAGCGAGCGTCTGGAGGCACGCTGTCGCGAGCTCACCCTCGAGCCACCGACCGTCGAGCGGATGGAGCGCATCGCCCGCTCGGCGGTGCGCGTCTACGAAGACCGCTTTCACAGCCGCACGCTCGAGCGGCTCTCGTCGGCGACACGCAAGCGGCTGGACGCTTACCGCCTCACCCTGCGCGCGGTGATCCGCAACTCCTACCGCGGGCACTACCGGCGCATGGTACCCCAGCTACTGGCTGCTCTCGATTTCCGCTGCAACAACGACCGCCACCGCCTGGTGATGGCCGCGCTCGAGCTGGTCAAGCGCTTTGCGCAGAGCAAGGTTCAGCTCTTTCCGCCTGAGGAGGCGGTTCCACTCATCGATGGCGTCGTACGGGGGCTGTGGCGCGAGGCGGTGGTGGAGCAGGACGCCGCCGGCCAGGATCGCGTTAACCGCATCACCTATGAAATCGCCGTGCTGGAGGCCCTGCGCGAGCGCCTGCGCTGCAAGGAGATCTGGGTCGTTGGGGCCAACCGCTATCGCAATCCCGACGAGGACCTGCCGTCCGACTTCGAGCACAACCGCGAACGCTATTATCAAGCGCTGAAGATGCCGCTGGACGCGGAGCACTTCGTCACCGACCTGCGGACCAAGGTGCGTGAGGCCCTGAGTGCCCTCGATGCCGGTTTGAAGACGAATCCGGCCGTCCGACTCAGCACCAAGAAGGGCCGGAGCTGGATCACCCTGACACCCTTGGACGCCCAACCCGATCCGCCCAACCTGACCGCCCTCAACGCCACCTGGCCGATGACCAGCCTGCTCGATATGGTCAAGGAAACGGATCTTCGGCTCGGCTTCACCGAGGTGCTCAAGAGCCCGACTGCCTACGAGACCCTGGAGCGTGCAGTCTTGCAGCCACGCTTGCTGCTGTGCCTGCACGGGATGGGCACCAACGCCGGCTTGCAGCGCATGGCGAGTCTGGATTCGGGAGCGACGGCCAAGGATCTGACCTATGTGCGCCGACGCTATCTCAACGTCGACGCCATGCGCCGGGCCATTGCTATCATCGCCAATGGGGCGCTACAGGCCCGCAACCCGGCCATCTGGGGAGAGGGGACGACGGCCTGTGCCTCGGACTCCAAGCATTTCGGCGCCTGGGATCAAAACCTGACGACCCAATGGCATGTCCGCTATGGCGGGCGTGGCGTCATGATCTACTGGCATGTCGAGCGCAAGTCGCTGTGCATTCACAGCCAGCTGAAGTCGCCGTCGTCGTCAGAGGTGGCCTCGATGATTGAGGGTGTCCTTCATCACTGCACCGAGATGGAAGTCAACCGCCAGTACGTCGATTCGCACGGTCAAAGTACGGTTGCCTTCGCCTTCTGCCACCTCCTTTGCTTTGCACTGCTGCCCCGACTGAAGGCCATCCACGCGCAGAAGCTGTACCGGCCGGAAACCGGCAAAGCCGATGCCTACAAGGATCTCCAGCTGATTCTGACTCGACCGATCGATTGGGAGGTGATCCGCCAGCAGTACGACCAGATGATCAAGTACACGGCGGCACTGCGCCAGGGGACCGCTGAGACCGAGGCCATCCTGCGACGCTTCACCCGGCAGAACGTGCAGCACCCGACCTACAAGGCATTGGCTGAGCTTGGAAAGGCCATCAAGACCATCTTTCTATGCCGTTACCTGCACTCTGAAGCCCTGCGGCGTGAGATCAACGAGGGACTCAACGTTGTCGAGCAGTGGAACGGGGCGACTGATTTCGTCTTCTTCGCCCGGCGTGGCGAGATGGTCAGAAACCGGCGTGAGGACCACGAGATCAGCATGCTCGCGCTCCATCTGATCCAGAACTGCATGGTCTACATCAACACCCTGATGATCCAAACGGTGCTGGCGAGACCGCATTGGCAGGGACGGCTCACCCCTCGCGGCTATGCGGCGCTAACGCCGCTGATTTGGGAACACGTCAACCCGTACGACCGCTTCGAGCTCGATATGAGCACTCGCCTGGCCCTGCCTTAAGCGAGACCTGATTAGCAAGCTTCTTCAGCCAAGCCCCTTTTCCGCCGAGGAAAGGCGCAT
>NZ_JCAQIA010000036.1:0-34573 GCF_059621085.1 Halochromatium sp. NSM3
GTCAGGCGGCTCAAGCTGGTGGGCAGCAGCCAGCACAAGCACCGACAGCAACGCCGCCCGGCCAAGCGACTCAGGTCGGGCAGCAGCCAGCGCAAGCACCGACAGCAGCGCCTCAGGGCCAAGCAGGGCAGGTGGCGCAACAAGCACCGGCAGCAATACCGCCAGGCCAAGCGAGCCAAGCGGCTCAGGTCTGGCAGCAGGCCGCAAAACAAGCGTCGACAGCAATGCCACAGGGCCAAGCAGCGCCGCAGCAGGCCCAAGCAGGGCAGGCGGCTCAGGCCGGGCAACAGGCAGCGCAAGCACCAACGGCCACGCCACAGGGCCAAGCAGGGCAGGCGGCTCAGGTCTGGCAGCAGCCAACCCAAGCGCCAACAGCAACACTCCCGCAAACGAGTTTGCCGGCCTTTGTACTCGGCCTATCGCGCGCGGCCGAACCCATGCCAGGGCTGGGCCAGGGCAAGGGACCGGTCGCCATGGGCGCGACCTCATCCGCTGGCGGAACGGGTTCACCGGCGGCCACGGGTGCTCCCTCGACGTCGCTTCCAGGCCAGGCCACTAGCACGCCGGGTCCGGCAACGAGCTTCGCCGCGACCGCAGCACGCGAAGGCAGCGTGCAACAGCAGGCCCAGGCCGCGAGTGCCGAGATGGCGGCGCTGCGCTCGGCGCCCCTGCAACGCGGTGGCGAGCCCATCCACGAGAGTTTGCAAGGACTGGTGCGCCATCAACTCGAGATGCTCGCGACACCGGTGCTGCGTTGGGAAGGCGATGTCTGGTCCGGCATCTTCATGGCCCTGATGATTCAGCCTCCGCCCCGGCGCGATGAGGGACGCCAGCCTTCGGACGAGGAGGCGTCCGAGCGGGAAGACGACGCTGACGCCCAGCATTGGCATTCCAGCATGACACTGCGGGTGAGCGGGTTGGGCGAGGTTGGGGTAAAGCTGTGGCTGAGCGAGACTCGCCTCGACCTCGAACTGGTCGCCGCCGATGACGAGGTGCGAGCAGCCCTGGCTCGGGGCATCGGTCGGCTCAGATCACGGCTTGAGGCCTATGATTTGAACGAGGTTGAGATTCGCTTGCGCGCGGCCGAGCCGGAACCCGAGCGCGGGCCTGAATCCGAGTCCGAATCCACTGCTGCAACGGCACCTCAATCAGCCTCGGCATCGGCTGCCGCCGCCGAGACGCAGGCATGAGCGAGACCCGCAACGATGAGCGGCTGCGCGCCGTTGCGCTGGCCTATCGCGAAGGCGATGAGGCACCACGCGTGTTGGCCAAGGGCTATGGCGACATCGCCGAGCGCATCATCGAGGAGGCCGGGCGGCAGGGCATCTATGTCCACGGTGCCCCGGAGTTGGTGGCCTTGCTGATGAATCTCGATCTCGATGAACAGATTCCACCCAATTTGTATCAGGTCATCGCCGAGTTACTGGTGTGGGTGCGGCAGATCGCCGACGAGCAGCCGGCGAACGCCAGCGAGGCCCGCCCGAGCTAGGGCCGTCGTCCAGACTGCGATCCGTCCGCGCTAGGCCGCCCGCCGCCGAGCCTTTGCGCCGGCGTGATGGGCGAGGTCATCCGGCGTCATCGACGCCATCCAGTCCGCAGCCTCGTCAAAGTGATTGCCCGTGAAGCGCGCCTCCACCTCGGGCGCGAGCCTGAACACCGCGACGGCCTTGCGCAGGCGCTCGGCCTCAGCTTCGACCTGGTCCGCCGCCTTGGCATCCTGTCGCACCAAGTCCGCATTCTGCTGAGTGACCTGATCCATCTGCGCGATGGCCTGGTTGACCTGCTCGATGCCATGACTCTGCGCTTGCGAGGCCGAGGCGATCTCGTCCACGAGCCGGTTGACCTGATGCACGGCGGTGACGATCTCGCCGATGGTCTCACCGGCCTTGTCCGCGCGGGCGGTGCCGGCATCGACCTGAGTGGCCGAGGTTTCGACGAGCGCGCGAATCTCCTTGGCCGCATCGGCGCTGCGCCCGGCGAGACCGCGCACCTCACCGGCCACCAAGGCGAAGCCTTGGCCTTGCTCGCCGGCCCGGGCCGCCTCCACCGAGGCATTGAGCGCGAGCATCCTGGTCTGCTGCGCGATGCTGTCGATGACCTCGATGACTTCGGTGATCTGGCGCGAACTCTGGCTGATCTCATGCATGGTGGAGACCAACGCGCTGATCGCCTCGCCGCCGGCGCCGGCGGTGCGCGCCGCCTGCTGGACCAGCCGCCGCGCATGATGGGCATGGTCGGCATTCTCTTTGACCCTGGACGCGAGCGCCTGCATGCGCGAGGCGGTCTTCTTCAAGCGCGCCACTTGTTGCTCGGTGCGGACCGAGAAGGCATTGTTGCCGGTGGCGATATGCTGCGCGCCGCGATGCACGGCGTCGCTGCTCAGGCGCACCAGGGCGAGGGTGCGCGACAAGCGCTGTTGCAGCCCTTGCACGGCGGCGCAGAGTTGGCCGATCTCGTTGTTGCCGAGGTGCTCCAGCGGCACCGAGAGGTCGCCATAGGCCATGGCGTCGAAGCCGGCAACAACCCGCTCCAGCGGGCGCAGCACATTGACCGTCACGCCCCAGAGCACGAGGATCACGGTCAGCACGGCGAGCCCCAGCACACCGAAGAGGGCCAGGCGCACCCGGTCCGCAAGCACGGCGAAGTCCTGCTGGCGCTCGACGCCGAAGGCACCGGCATGAGGGGCGAGTTCGGCGATGCTGCTGGTTGCACGTTCCAGTAGAAACAGCCCCAGGCCGCCGAGCAGGATGATCAGCAGTAGCAGGGCCCCGAGCGCCAACAGCCAGCTCAGTCGCATTGTCATGTTGTGCATGCTTCTATCGCAATGCCTGCCCAAGCCGTCTCTCGCCGCTTGCTCGGCCGACGCGCTCAGTCTGGATTCAGGCGCCCCGTGGACTCACAGGCGAACTCACTCACCAACCTGCTCGACCAAGGCCATCTCCTTGCTGGTCAGGAGTTTGTCGATATCGACCAGGACCAGCATGCGATTCTCCAGGCTGCCCAAGCCGCTGAGGAAATCCGAGGACAGACTCATGCCGAGTTCCGGCGCGGGTTTGATCTGATCCGGGGTCAGGGTCATGACATCGGAGACGCCATCGACGACGATGCCGACGATCCGCTCGGAGACGTTGACCACGATCACCACAGTCTGACCATCATAGTCGACCTTGTCGAGATGGAATTTGATGCGCAGGTCGACGATCGGCACGATCACGCCGCGCAGATTGGTCACGCCCTTGATGAATTCCGGGGCGTTGGCGATGCGGGTGACATTCTCGTAGCCGAGGATCTCTTGCACCTTGAGGATGTCGATGGCGTACTCTTCCTCGCCGAGCGAGAACACCAGATACTGCCGATTCTCGCCGTCGGATGCCGTGAGGGTATCCTCGGTGCTGTAACGATTCATGAGAGATCAACCTCCGTGGGTGAAAGCGGGGCTTTTTTGGGCGCCCTGGAGCGGTGCCCTTGGGCATCCTTCTTGCTCAAGCTGAGCTGATGCAGTCCGGGGATATCGAGGATCAGCGCGACGCTACCATCGCCGAGGATGGTGGCCGCAGAGACCCCGGGGACTTTGCGGTAATTGGTCTCGAGGTTCTTCACCACCACCTGCTGCTGACCGATCAATTCGTCGACCAAGAGCGCGTAGCGACGACCCTCGCCCTGAACGATCACGGCAATGGACTGCAGCGGATCGGTCTGGGCATTGGCGACGTCCATCGCCTGATGAACGGCGACCACCGGCAGGTATTCGTCGCGCATCCTCAGCACCAGATCCTGGCCGGCCATCTCGTAGAGTTCATCCTTGGAGGGCTGCAACGACTGCAGCACCGTGGACAGCGGCAGGATGAAGACCTCGTTGCCGACCTTGATCGACATGCCATCGAGGATGGCTAAGGTCAGCGGCAGGACGATGCGGATGGTCGTGCCCTGGCCGGGCGAGGACATGATCTGGACATGCCCGCCGAGGCTCTGGATGTTGCGTTTGACCACATCCATGCCGACACCACGGCCGGAGACATCGGTCACCTCCTTGGCGGTGGAGAAGCCGGCCGCGAAGATCAGTTGCCAGACCTCGTCGTCGGTCATACTGTCGGAGACGTTGAGGCCGTTCTCGCGCGCCTTGGCGAGCAGTTTGTCGCGGTTCAGCCCGGCCCCGTCATCGATCACCTCGATGATGATGTTGCCGCCCTGATGGCGCGCCGAGAGGATCAGCTTGCCCTTGCGAGGCTTGCCCGCCGCCTCGCGCACCTCGGGCAGTTCGATGCCATGGTCGAGACTGTTGCGCACCAGATGGGTGAGCGGATCGATGATGCGCTCGGTGAGGCTTTTATCGAGTTCGGTCGATTCGCCTTCGGTGCAGAGTTCGATCTCCTTGCCGAGCTTGCTCGAGGTCTCGCGCACGACGCGCGGAAAGCGGCTGAAGACGAAGTCCATCGGGATCATGCGGATCGACATCACCGATTCCTGCAGATCGCGGGCGTTGCGCTGCAGCAGGCTCATGCCATTGATCAGCGCGCCGTTGGCGACGCCGTCGAGTTCGCTGACGGTCTGATCGAGCATCGACTGGGTGATGATCAGTTCGCCGACCAGATTGATGATCTGGTCGACCTTCTCGACCGAGACCCGGATCGACGAGGACTCGGCGCCGCCCTTGGGCTTGGCTTTGGCCGTCGGTTGCGCGGCGGGCTTCTTGGTCTCGGCTGGGGTCTCGGTGGGTGGCTTGGCGGGCGCGGGCTCGACGGCTTCGGCCACGGGAGCTTGCGCGGTCGGTGCTGGCGACTCAGGCTCGGTGGGCGCCGGCTGTGCGGTCGCAGCGGGCGGCACCGTGGTGGTTTCAATCTGTTCGGGCTCGATGATGAAACACATCACCGACTCGATATCGGCGGCGCTGGTGGTGGTTTCGAGCGCGACCTCATAGCGCGTCTCGTTGCCGGATTGCCCGTGAATCTTGCCGAATTGTTCAAGCTCTTCGACCAGCAGCGCGCGGTTCTCCGCGCTGACGCCCAATAACGCGATGAGCAGATGCTCGCCTGCGGGCGTGTCGCTGTCCGCCGCCGTCTGCGAGGCTGTCGGTGCGCTTGACTCCTGGGACTGAGCCGCAGGCGCGCCCGCCTTGCCGTTGAGACTGTTGCCCATCTCCTCCAAGGCCAACTGCCGCAGGGTATTGCAGATGCGCTCGAAGGCCGCTTGATCGGGCTCCTCGCCGTTGCGATAAGCGGTCAGCTGATCGTTCAGCATATCCTTGGTTTCCAGGAAGATATCGACGATATCTCGACGCAGCTTAAGCTCCCCGTGGCGGGCGTGGTCGAGTATGTTCTCGAACAGGTGGGTGGTGTGTTGCAGCGCCTCGAAACCAAAGGTTCCGGCGCCACCTTTAATCGAATGGGCGGTCCGGAAGATGGCGTTGAGCTGCTCGGCGTCTGGGTTCTCGACATCGAGTTCGAGAAGATGACGCTCCATGTCCGCCAGCAACTCTTCCGCTTCCTCGAAGAAGGTGTCGTAGAAATCGGTAATATCCATCCGCGTTTCCTGTTCCCGAGCTGTCGACGGGGGCGAGTTCGTCTGTCACGTTCAGGCTGTAGTGTTACGCTGTCTTGGCCGGCGCTCAAGGGTGGCGGTCAGAGATGACAGCAGCGCGAGGGCGTCGACAAATCGTTCACCCTGGCGGCGCCGCGCAGGGTTTTGCCAGCGCGCGAGGGTGGATGACAGATGCCGCAGACATAGTCCTGAACGGGTGTATAGGCATGCACGACGAATTGACCACCGCAGCGCGTGCAGCAGGTCAACTGTAGCAGATCATTCTCGAAGAAGCGCATCAGCGTCCAAGCGCGGGTCAGACCCAGCACCGTGTCTTGCCCGCCGATGTGCACCTGCTCCTGGTACAGCCGGAAGGCGCGCACAAAGGCGCCGATGCGATCACAGCCGTAGTCTTCATGCAAGCGATGATAAATGTTGATAAACAGCGAGGCATGCAGATTGGGCGACCAGGTAATGAACCAGTCCGTGGAGAAGGGCAGCATCCCCTTCGGCGGGGATTTGCCGCGCAGTTCCTTGTAGAGTTTGGTCAGATAGGCGCGGCTCAGATCGGTCTCGGTTTCGAGCACCTGTAAACGCGCACCGAGTTCAATCAGCTCGATGGCGAGCTGGACCTGCTGCATTTCGGTGACTGGACTTTTGAGTGCCATGGCTCAAGTTCCCGTGTGCTCGGCCCCTGTCTTGCGCGGATGAGAGGCCATCAGGAGCGAGGAGTGAAAGCCTGACAGGTCATGTTCGCGCTGATGATGGGTGACCGCGCGCAACTGCGCGGCGTCCTCATAGCCGAAGCGGCACAGGAGCTGATTGCTGCGCGCCAGCTTGGCGAGCTGACGCGCGCTCAGCGAGAGCAGCAACTCGGCCATGTCGCTGTCGATCTTGAGGCGAAACATGGCGCTGGGCTGATCACGTTGCAGCATGCGCTGGGCAAGCAGCAGATAGGTCAGGTTGAGGTCTTCGATCTCATTGATCAGGCTGGTTTCGTTCATCGGTCCCTGTGCTCGGTTCGCGGAAAGGATGGCTCGGAGCGAGGCAGCGCTGATGGCTGCTCGGACAGCTCGGCACCGAGTTCGAAGGCATCGATCAGCGTCTTCAGATGCTCGGCGAGTTCGCGCATATGGGCCGCCGAGAAGGAGGTCTGATTGACCATGGCGGCATTCTGCTGGGTCACCGTGTCCAGCTCCGTGACGGCCGTGTTGACTTCGGCAACGCCGGCGCTTTGCTCGCCGGCACTCGCGCTGATCTCGCCGAGCACATCATGCACATTGTTGATGCTGGTCATGATCTTGCCCATGGTGTGGCTGGCCTCCTGCACCCGTTCGGTCCCCAGGCGGGAGCTTTCCACCGACTTCTCGATCACCGTGCGAATCTCGCGCGCGGCCCCCTGGGAACGCTCGGCGAGGGTGCGGACCTCCTGCGCGACCACGCCGAAGCCGCGGCCATGTTCGCCGGCGCGCGCCGCCTCGACCGAGGCGTTGAGCGCGAGGATATTGGTTTGAAACGCGATGCCGTCGATCAAGGTGACGATATCGGTGATGCGGGACGAGGCCCGGTCGATCTCCTGCATCGTGGTTTCGAGCGCCTGCATCGCCGAGGTGCCTTGCGCGACCACCTCGCTGGCCTCGGCCGAGAGCGCGCTGGCCTGATTGGCGGACTCGGCGCTATGCGCCACGGTCGAGGCGATCTCCTCCATGGCCGCCGAGGTTTGCTGCAGGTTGGAGGCGGCCTCATCGCTGCGGCTGGCGAGATCCTGGCTGCTCTGGGCAATGGCGCCGGCGGTTTGAAAGACGTCTTGCGCGCTCCTGCTGACGTCTTGCAGCGTCGTCTGCATGCGCGAGACGAAGGCATTGAATTGATGCGCCAGCTCGCTGAGTTCATCGCGGCCGCTGTCATCGAGGCGCCGGGTCAGGTCGCCCTCGCCCTCGCCCTCGGCGATATTGCCCATCGCCTCCGCAGTCTGCTTGATCGGCCGGGTAATGGTGCGGGCGATCAGCAGTGCCAAGAGCACGCCGACGCCCAAGGTCAGGGCGGTGATGAGCAGGGCCGCGTTGCGCGCGGTGGCGGCGCGCTCGAGGTAAGAGGAGCGGTCGAACGCCACCTCGAGCACACCGGCCGGCTCCCCGGAGAAGTCGCGGATGACCGCGCCCATCACCGCCATCGGCGTGCCCGCATGGGTGCCGTGTTCGATCGTCTCCTCGCCGTTCATCGCCGCTTCCAGCGCCTGCTCGCTCAGCAGCGGCTGCTCGTCGACGGTCGAGGCAAAGGTGCTGAAGCTGGCACCATCGGGCAGGCGCAGCGCGGCTTCGGCGCCATATTGGGCGTGGAAGCGCTCGAAAAAGTCCTGGCCGAAGCTCATGCCGAACTCCAGCGAGCCGATATGCGAGCCCTGCCACTCGACCGGCACCAGGCTGCGAATGCCGAGCCCGTAGACGCCACGCTCCAGACCCGAGATGGGGGCCCGGTTGCGGTTGGTCTCGATGATGGTCTGGCGAATGTCGGTGAGGTCGTCACCGAACTTTTCCGGGCCATGCACGCGCAGAAAGGAGGTGGCCGGTGGCCGGTGGAATTGAAACTGGGCGATGCCGTGATCGGCTTTCAGCTGATCGAAGCCGGGCACGAACCAGTCCGCAAGCTGTTCGCGCTCGCCCTCGGCGAAGGCCTGCCGCACCTCGGGGATGCCAGCGATTAGCGCACTCATGGCACTGCCCCGGCGGCTCTCCGCCTCCAGCGCGGCCACCAGATTGCCATGCAGGGAGCGCAACTCGCGCCGCTCGGCCTCCTGGATCACCGCATCGAGACGGTTGAGCAGGAAGGGCACGATGATGGCGATCGCCAGCAGCAGCATCGCAATAAACCCCGCAACGATGCGGACTCCGATTGGAAAGTGGTTTAGGCGCATGACTTCAGGCCTGCCTGATGGCTTGCGGATTGATCCAACAGCGGATCGCGCTACAGGGTCTGCTTCAACAAGAGTTCGACACGGCGGTTGGCGGAACGCCCCTCCGGTGTGTCGTTGCTTTCCAGCGGTTGTGTATCGGCATAACCGATCGCGCGCAAACGGGTTTCCGGGATACCGGCGGCGCTCAGATAACGTAACACCGCGATCGCGCGCGCCGTCGACAGCTCCCAGTTGGACGGGAAACGGGCGGTGGCGATGGGGATGTTATCGGTGTGGCCCTCGACCGAGATCTGCCCCTCGATGTTTTCCAGCATCGGCACCAGCGACTCGATGACCTCGCCGCCGCCGGCGGTCAGCTCGGCCTGGCCGCTCTTGAACAAGAGGTTGTCATCGATGCGCAGGGTGATGCCTTGTTCGCCTTCGTCGACGCTGACCCCTTCCATCTCCAACCCCTCGAAGCGCGGTTGCAGACCGTCGTGGCGTGGCTGGATACCGGTGGTCTTGGGGCCGATCTCGGTCGAGGGGATGCCCGGTTGCGTCTGCGTCTCATACTCGGCCTTGCCCAGCATCGACACCATCAACACGAACAGCGTGATCAGCAGCGTCAGGACATCGAGATAGCTGATCAGCCAGCTCTCGGTTTGGTCACCTCCGCGCGGGGTTTCGAGCATCGAGACGCGGGCACGCTGCACCATGGCTTAACTCTCCTGACTCGTTTACGGGTCAACTTGGGTCACGAATCTCATCGTGGTGTTTGGCCATGAAGGAGTTCAGTGTCTCCTCGATGAAGGAGGGCAGGCGGCGCTTGGTGATCAGCGAGATCCCCTCCAGGACCATGTTCATCGCGATCAGCCGCTCCTCGGTGCGCCGCTCCAGTTTGACCGCAAAGGGCTTGAACACCAGATTGGCGAGCAGGATGCCATAGAAGGTGGTCAACAGGGCGACGGCCATGCGCGGGCCGATGATCTCCAGATCACCGGCTTCCATGACCTCCAGCATGTTCACCAGACCGACCAGGGTGCCGATCATGCCGAAGGCCGGGGCGTAGGTGGCCATGGTATGGAAGACCTGCGCCTCGGCATGTTCGCGGGCCTTGAGCCGGGCGATGCGCCAGCTCAGCAGGTCGATGATCTCCTCCTCCTTGGTGTTGGAGATGACGAGCTGGATGCCGCTGCGCAGGAATGGATTGCGGGTCTGGGTGAGCGCCTTCTCGACAGCGCGCACATCGCCCTTGAACCAGAGCCGCGACATGTCCACCAACTCCTGGATGTCGTCGCGGACATAGGTGTTCTCGCGCCGGAAGACGACCCCGATCAGGCCGACCACGCGCAACACCTCGCGCAGCGGATAACTGATGAAGGTCGCCGCCATGGTGCCGGCCAGCACAATGGCCAGGCCCGGTAGATTGAGAAAGCTATCGGGCGACTCGGCGGCGAAGAAGAACACGCTGCCGAGGAGCACCATACTGGCGAGGATACCGATGAGTGTCGATGGATTCATAGTTCCTTGAGTTGAAAAGCAGCGGGTGGGAATTAGCGCTCCACAGGCGCTTCCTGCAAGCGCGCCCTGAGGCGGCTGAGCGCTTGGCTGTGCAACTGGCAAACGCGAGACTCGCTGACCCCGAGCACGGCGCCGACTTCCTTGAGGTTGAGTTCTTCCTGATAATAGAGCGCCATCGTCAGCTTCTCGCGTTCCGGCAGGGCCTCGATGGCCGCCACCAACTGATCCCGCCGCTCGCCCGCGAGGAGCGCGGTCAGCGATGGGTCGGCCGGGCGGCTGGCCGCTCCAGGCTCGACGCCCTCTTGGAGCAATTCCTCGAAGGGCAGAAACTGGCCATTGTTGGTGTCGTTGAGCAGGTGACGGTATTCGGCCAGATCCATATCGAGTTCTGCGGCGATCTCGTGCTCTTCCGGGGCGCGGCCGAACTGCTGCTCGAGCCGCTGAATGGCGTCATCCATCGCCCGTGCGTGACGGCGCACACTGCGTGGCAGCCAGTCGCGGCTGCGCAGCTCATCGAGCATGGCGCCGCGAATGCGCTGATTGGCAAAGGTCGCGAAGCTCGCCCCCTGGCTGGCATCGAAACGCCCCAGGGCCTCGAGCAGACCGAGGGTGCCGGCTTGGATCAGATCATCCAGTTCGACGCTCGACGGCAGCTTCATCTGCAGCGCGAGCGCTTGACGACGCACCTGCGGCAAATACTGCGTGATGAGTTCGTGCTGATCGATCTTGCCTTTCGCAGTATACATTCGGTTCGCCTAAGTCTCCCAAGGCTTCGTTCAGCGGTAATTGACGATCACCTGCAGCCCCTGCACGCGCACGGCTTGTCGCTGCCCCGGCATGAGCGAGAAATGGAAACGCAGTGCCGCGTCCGCCGGCAATCCCGCGAGGGCCTGACTCTGACCGCGCACGCTCGGCAGCGGCATGCAGCGCTGCGCTTGGCACAGGCGCGCGTTCAGGGCGCTGCCGGGTGGCTGCTCGAAGCGCCAGACGATGCTGTGGATCACGCCCGCATGCACACCGTCACCGGGTGGCAGCAGCGGACGCGAGAGGCTCTCGCGTTCGGCCAGGATGACCCTCAGCGACGGCGCGTTGGCCACCCAACTGCCGGCCGCCGCCGCCAACGCCGGCACCCATGCCAGCGTTACGGCCAGCGCCAGGAGCGCTCCGCCCTGCCTCGCCGTGCGCAGGGTGTCGACAATGCTCAGTCCTGGCATGCGCTATTTGCCTCCGATCAATTGGGTCACGCGCAGCGTGCGATCATCGGGAATCTCGGCCTGCGACATCACCACCAGATGCCGCAGGCGCCGACGCAGGAAGCGTGCGAGCACGGCTCTGAGGTTGTGCTGCACCACCAGCACCGGCGGATCACCGCCGGCCTCCTGACGCATCAGCGCCTTCTCGGCCTGCTGCATCAGGGTCTCGGCCAGCCCCGGCTCCAGCGCCCCGCTGCCGCTCATGGCCTGTATCAGGATCTGCTCGAGCTGCGCGTCCAAGCCAATCACCCTGAGTTGCTTTTCGCCGGGGAACCACTGTTGCACGATGGCGCGTCCGAGCGCGATCCGCACCAAGGCCGTGAGTTCACCCAGGTCTTGTTGTTGCGACGCATGTTCGGCCAGGGTATCGAGGATGCTGCGCAGATCCCGGATCGGCACCTCCTCGGCAAGGAGGTTTTGCAGCAGGCGCTGAAACGCGGTCAGCGAGATCAGCTTGGGCACCACATCCTCGACCAGGCTCTTCTGCTCCGCGCCGAGCTTATCGAGCAGACTCTGAACCTCGGCGCGCCCGAGCATCTCGGCGGCATGGCGATGCAGGAGATGGTTCAGATGCGTGGCGACCACGGTGCTGGCATCCACCACCGTATAGCCGTAGACCTGCGCATGCTCGCGCTGTTCACTGCCGATCCAGACCGCCGGCAGACCGAACGCTGGATCCTGCGTCGGCGTGCCCTCCAGCTTGCCGGAGACCTGCCCCGGATCAATCGCCAGCCAGCGCCCCGGGAAGACCTCGGAGCGGCCGATCTCGGCATCCTTGAGCGAGACCAGATAGGTATTCGGCCCGAGTTCCAGATTGTCGCGGATATGTACCACCGGCGGCAGGAAGCCGACATCCTGCGCGAACTTCTTGCGCACGCTCTTGATGCGGCCCAGCAGCTCCCCTTGCTGGCGCTGATCCACCAACGGGATCAGCCGATGACCGACCTCGAGCCCCAGGGTGTCGACCAGTTGCACATCGTCCCAGCTCGCTTCCGGTGCCTCCTGGGTGGTCGCCGGCTGCGCGCTACTCGCGGCCTGCGCGACCAGCAGCTTCTCCTTTTCGTGCAGGAGATACCAGGCCAAGCCACCGAGCAGGCTCGTGAAGATGAGGAAGACCAGATTCGGCATGCCCGGCACCATGCCCAACATGCCCATGACCACGGCGGCGAGGATCATCACCTGCGGGTTGACGAACAGCTGACTGATCATCTGCTGGCCGACATCCTGCTCGGTGTTGACGCGCGAGACGGTGACGCCTGCGGCGGTGGAGATCACCAACGCCGGAATCTGCGCCACCAAGCCATCGCCGATGGTCATCAGGGTGTAGGTGCGCCCGGCGTCGCCAAAGCTCATGTCATGCTGCAGCATGCCGATGAGCAGGCCACCGATGATGTTGATACCCATGATGACCAGGCCAGCCATGGCGTCGCCGCGGACGAATTTGCTGGCGCCATCCATCGAGCCATAGAAGTCGGCCTCCTGGGCCACCTCGCTGCGGCGCCGGCGGGCATCGTCCTCGCCGATCAGGCCGGCATTGAGGTCGGCATCGATGGCCATCTGCTTACCCGGCATGGCATCGAGCATGAAGCGCGCGCCAACCTCGGCGATACGCCCGGCGCCCTTGGTGATGACCATGAAGTTGATGATCACCAGAATCAGAAAGACCACCAGACCGACGGCGAAATTGCCGCCGACCAGGAACTCGCCGAAGGCCTGGATGACCTTACCGGCGCTGTCGCCGCCCTGATGACCTTCCATCAGGATGACCCGGGTGGAGGCCACGTTCAGCGACAGCCGCAACAAGGTCGTGAACAGCAGCACCGCCGGAAAGGCGGCAAAATCCAGCGGCTTCTGGGTAAACATGCTCACCAGCAGCACCATCACCGCGAGCGCGATGTTGAAGGTGAACAGCAGATCGAGCATGAACGGCGGCAGACGCAGGATCATCATGCCGAGGATCATCAAGATCAGCACCGGCCCCGCCAGCAGCTTGACCTGGAGATTGCCGAGCCAGGCCTGCTTTTCGAGCATTGCGGTGAACGCCGTCATCCTCGTGCCTCGACATTAGGGGTGGTGGCCGGAACCTGCAGCGCATCCGGGATCGGCAGGTCTTGGGGCGTTGGCGGTGGCGCGCCACCTTCCGCCTTGGCGCGTCGCAGCTGGAAGGCCCAGGCCATCACCTCGGCCACGGCCGTGTACAGCGCCATCGGAATCTCGGCGTCGAAATCGACATAGCGATAGAGCGCCCGCGCCAGCGGTGGCGCCTGCAAGCGCGGGATGTCATGGGCATCGCCCAGCTCGCGGATGCGCAGGGCCACCTGATCGACGCCCTTGGCCACCAGGCGCGGCGCCGCCATGCCCTGCTCGTCGTATTGGAGCGCGACGGCGTAGTGTTCGGGATTGGTGATGATGACGTCCGCCTCCGGCACCTTGCTCATCATGCGACCGCGCGCCATGGCTTGCTGTTGCTGGCGAATGCGCGCCTTGATCTGCGGGTCGCCCTCCGACTCCTTGTGCTCGCGTTTGACCTCGTCCTTGGACATCCGCAGCTTCTTGGCATGACTCCAGAGTTGATAGGGGACATCGATCAGGATCACAATCAGCAAGGTCAGCACCATCAGGCCGCTCCCCATGGCAGCCAGTTCGAGGGTTCTGGCGATCGCCTGTTGGATCGGCTGACTCATCAGATCCATGTAGACGCCGCGATTGGCGACCAGGAACGCCACCGCGACGCCGCCAATCAGGAGCGATTTGGCAATCGCCTTGGACAGTTCGACCAATGCCTGCACCCCGAACATGCGCTTGAGCCCCTTCATCGGGTTGAGCTTGGACAACTGCGGCTGGAGCGATTTGCTCGAGATCAACCACCCCCCGAGTAAGGCCGGCGAGGCCAGTGCCACCACCGCGAGCAGGAGAAACAGCGGCGTCATCGTGAGCAGGCTGCGTTCGACAAGATCGGTCGCCTTGACCAGCATCGGCGGCACCTCGAATATTTCTCGCCGCTCGAACAGAAACGCCTGCTCCATGATCAAGCCAAGCTGATCATAAATTAGCGCCCCCCCCAACCAAAAACCCACGACGCCGGCCAGCAGCATCATGAAGGTGGTCAGTTCACGGGAACGGGGAACCTGGCCTTCCTCGCGCGCCTTTTCCTGGCGTCGCGGAGTGGCCTCTTCGGTTTTTTCTTGATCGCTGCTCTGGTCTTCGGCCATGGCCGCTCACGGAACACACGTTTGAATCCGTACCATTGTGCGCGAGTGGTGGCCTGAGGGATAGTGACTCGTGCCGCACTTTGGGCGATCAGGCGGGAAACGCGTCTCGGCCCCGGCCTGGCTCAGAAGCCAAGCTCGTCGAGCAGCGCGTCGACTTGGTCTTGATTGCCGACGACATCGGCGGCCTCGGGGTCGAGCTGCGGGCCGTTGAGCAGGCTCTCGTCGCGTCCGCTGGCGCCGGCTTGCTTGCTGCTATCGGCACGGCGCTGCATCTGCTCGCGCGCCTGTCCCTCGGGCACGTTATCGATGAGAACCTGCACGAGCTGACTTTCGATCTCATGGATGACTTCCATCATCTTCTTGATCACCTGGCCGGTCAGGTCCTGAAAGTCCTGGGCCATCATGATCTCGAGCAATTCCTTGTTGGTGGCGTCGGTCTTCTCCGGCACCCCGCCGAGAAAGGCGCGCGTCTCCTGGACCAGCTCACGCGCCTCGTTGAGTTCCTTGGGCTCGGCGAACCACTCGCCCCAGCGTTCGTCGAGTTCCTTGGCGCGGGTGCCGAGTTCCTCCTGCAACGGTTGTGCGCGGTCGATGGCATTTAACGCCCGATTCGCCGCTTGTTCGGTCATATTGGCGACATAGCTCAGCCGCTCGCGCGCATCGGGAATGGCCTCGGCGGCCTTCTCGATCTCCTTATCGAGCCCGAGTTCGCGCATGTTATCGCGCAACATGCGCGTCAGGTTACCGATGCGGTTGATCAGGTGCTCGAGGCCTTGCTGATCATCATCGGGCTTCGTGGTTGAGGTCATCGTCTCTCTCCTGTCATCCGGGCCTTGTTGCTCCGGGATTACCAGCCCAGTTTCTCGAAGATCTTGTTCAGTTTTTCATCAAGGGTGGCGGCGGTGAAGGGTTTGACCACATAACCACTCGCCCCAGCTTGCGCTGCGGCAATGATGTTCTCTTTTTTGGCTTCGGCGGTGACCATCAACACCGGCAGATGCTTGAGCCCGTCGTCGGCACGGATCTGTTTCAGCATCTCCATGCCGTCGAGATTGGGCATGTTCCAGTCAGCCACCACGAAATCGAACGCACCGGCCTTGAGTTTGTTCAGGGCGTCCTGACCATCCTCGGCTTCCTCGACATTCGAGAAGCCCAGCTCCTTGAGTAGGCTGCGCACGATGCGCCGCATGGTCGGGAAGTCATCCACCACCAGGATACTAATGCTCTTGTCTACCATCGCGAGTTCTCTGTCAATTCGTTGCTAAAAGGCTTCCCACTCGTCTTCGGACGCCGTGGGCGGATGTTGATCGCGCTTGCGCGGGGCCTCCAACTGAGCGGTCTTGTGCGGTGCGCTCGAGCGTGGACTGGACCTGCTCGTCGCTGTCTTGCTCAGACGGAATGCCGAGATCGCCTGCTCCATGCGGTCCGCCTGCTCCTCGAGGGAAGCGGCCGCTGCCGAGGCCTCCTGCACCAGCGCCGCATTCTGCTGGGTCACCTGATCCATCTGGCCCACGGCCTGACTGACCTGATCGATACCCTGACTCTGCTCTTGGGAAGCGGCCGAGATCTCGTCCATGATATCAGTCACACGGCGCACCGCCCCAACCACTTCTTCCATGGTCGCCCCGGCGCGCTCGGCCAGCGATGAGCCGTCCTGAATCTGGGCGACGGCGCCCTCGATCAAGGTCTTGATCTCCTTGGCCGCATCGGCGCTGCGGCTGGCCAGATTGCGCACTTCCCCGGCGACCACGGCAAAGCCGCGACCCTGCTCGCCGGCGCGCGCCGCTTCCACCGAGGCATTGAGCGCCAGGATATTAGTTTGGAAGGCGATGGAGTCGATCACGTTGGTGATCTCGGCGATCTGCTGGGAGCTTGCCGAGATCCCATGCATGGTCTTCACCACGCGACCCACGACCTCGCCCCCGCGCTCGGCGGTGGAGGATGCCTCGAGGGCGAGGCCACTGGCCTGGCGCGCATTATCGGCGTTTTGCTTCACGGTTGCGGTCAGCTCTTCCATGCTCGAGGCGGTCTGCGCCAGCGCCGAGGCTTGCTGCTCGGTGCGCGAGGAGAGATCCGCGTTGCCGGTGGCGATCTCGCTCGCGCCGCCATGAATCGCCTGGCCGCTCTGGCGTACCTCGCCAATCACGCTCGCCAGTTGCGCCACCATGCGTTTCATCGCCACCAGCACACTGCTGTTGTCGTTGGGCCTGGTATCGATCTCCAGGCTCAGATCCTGATTGGCGACCTGATTGGCGATCGCGGCCACCTGATAGGGCTCGGCCCCCAACTGACGATTGATCCTGGCGATGATAAACCAGGCCAGTAGGATGCCACCGAGCAGGGCCATCGCCAAGATGGTGATGGTGATGACGCGGATGTTCCGGTACTGGCTTGATGCTTGTTGATAGTCGGCCTTGGCCCCCTCCAACTGCACATCCATCAGGGCACTAAAGCCTTCGGAGATGGGGTCGATGGCGGGGTAGAGGGTATCGCTTAAGAACTGCTCGAGCGCCTCGCCATCCTCGCGTTGCAGGATCTCCCGCAGCCGGGCAAGGACAGGCTCCGCATTCGCCATCAGTGGCCTGATCCCATCGACCAGGCGCTGCTCTTGCGGCAGTAATACGTGGCCTAGGTAAGCATCCCAACTCGAGCTGATCTTATCGAGTGCTGTGGAGACATTCTCCCGACCCCGGGACCAATCGAGGATGCCATCGCTGACCTTGTTCGATGAGTCGACGATATTGACGGCATAGCTCTCCACGATGGACTGAAGCTGGCGCAGCGGAATCACGCGATCCTCGTAGACGGTTTGGAGTCCTTGCACGGCGGCGTTTTGCCCGTACAGCCCCAGCACCCCGAGCGCGATCATGGCCGCTGCAAAGGCACCCACCAGCAGGCTGAGCTGGGACGCGATTTTCATCTGTGTGAACATGGGGTCATCCTGAGTGTGTCGTCGTCGAACCGAGTCCCGAAAGGGCTCAGACCCGCTGCGCGCGCCCAGAGGCGGCAGCCAATTCCATCAGTCGCGGCGCGATCGCCTCGAGCGTCACCACCTCGCTGGCTCCGCCGAGTGCGATCGCCTCGCGCGGCATGCCAAAGACCACGCAACTGGCCTCGTCCTGGGCGATGGTGGGGGCGCCGGCGTTGCGCATCTCCAGCAGACCGGCCGCGCCATCCTTGCCCATGCCGGTGAGGATGACGCCAATGGCGTTACGCCCGGCATACTGCGCGGCGGAATGGAAGAGCACATCCACCGAGGGACGATGCCGGTTCACCGGCGGGCCCTCATCGAGCTTCGCGACATAGTTGGCGCCACTGCGGGCCAGCTTCAGATGCTGCCCGCCGGGGGCGATGTAGGCATGGCCCGGGAGCACGCGCTCGCCGTCTTCGGCCTCCTTCACCGCGATCTGGCTGAGCCGGTCGAGCCGCTCGGCGAACGAGCGCGTGAAGCCGCCCGGCATGTGCTGTGTGATCAGGATGCCCGGGCTGGTGGCTGGCAAGGGCTCCAAGACCCTGCGGATGGCCTCGGTGCCGCCGGTCGAAGCGCCGATGATGAGCAGCTTTTCACTCGAGATGATGGGCGCCTTGAGCCGTTCCGGGGGGGCTTCACGGCGATGTACCGCCTGGCGCGGGTGCGACTGGGCGGCGGCGCGGATCTTTTCGGTGATCTCCTCGGTATAGCTGAGCATGCCGCGGCGGATGCCGAGCGAGGGCTTGGCGACGAAATCCAGCGCGCCGAGTTCGAGCGCGCGCATCGTGACTTCCGAGCCGGCCTGGGTCAACGACGAGACCATGAGCACCGGCATCGGGCGCAGGCGCATCAGTCGTTCGAGAAAATCGAGGCCATCCATGCGCGGCATCTCGACGTCTAGCGTGAGCACGTCGGGATTGTGTTGTTTGATCAGATCCCGCGCCACGATCGGGTCCGAGGCCAAGGCGACGACCTCCATATCCGGCTGGCTGCCGATGATCTCACTGAGCAGGTCGCGAATCAGCGCCGAGTCATCGACGCAGAGGACCTTTATCTTGGCTGAACTCAAGGCAGGTCTCCTCTACCTGATAATGGGACGGCACATGCTTGCATTGACCTGGCGCACCTGATACCTGCTGTCAGCCTAGGGTATAGATGGTTTGGCCACGCAGCCGGAAGGCCTGGGTGATATAGGAGAAGTTCTCGGAGTGGCCGGCAAACAGCAAGCCATCCGGTTTGAGGAGGGGGGCGAACCGCTCGAGGATGCGGGCCTGGGTCGGCTTGTCGAAATAAATCATGGTGTTACGACAGAAGATGGCATCGAATGGCCCTTTGATCGACCATCCGGGGGCGAGCAGATTGAGCACCTCGAATTCCACCATGTTACGCAACTCGGGGCGCACGCGCGCCAGCCCGGCCTGGCCGCCGGTGCCGCGTTGGAAGAAGCGCTTGATCCGCGCCTCGTCCATCTTGTGCACCTGCTCGAGCGGATAGATGCCCGCGCGGGCCTTGGCCAGAGCCTCGGTATCGATGTCGGTGGCGAACACCTTCGCGTCTGCGGCGCGCGACCCAAGGGTCTCGCTGAGGGTGATGGCGATGGAGTAGGGCTCCTCGCCCGTCGAGGCGGCCGAGCACCAAACCCGCACGGCGCCGGTGCGGTCTTGAATGTGCTTGGCTAACTGCGGGAAATGGTGTGCTTCGCGGAAGAAAGCGGTGAGATTCGTCGTCAGGGCGTTGGTAAAGGCTTCCCATTCCTTGGCATCGGGTCGTCGCTCCAAGCGCGCGAGATAATCGCTAAAGCGCGTCAGCCCGTAGTGGCGTAGGCGTTTGGCCAAGCGGCTATAGACCATCTCGCGCTTGTGCTCGGCGAGCACGATGCCGGCACGCTGATGGATGAGTTCGCGAATGCGTCTGAAGTCGGTATCGGTCAGTTCGAGATCCCGATCCACCGATCCATAAGAAGACCAACCACTGGTCGAGGCGGTCGGCTGCTGCGCGAAATCGTTCAAGCTTCCCCCCATCCTTTCGTCCCCTGGCTAATCCGCCCCGTCGTGGGCCCGACGCACGGGCAATCGGGGCAGCTTATCGCTGCGGCTGCTTTCTGCATAGGCTAAACAGCTGCGAGGGTGGGGCTGGTCGGTGATCGCTCGCGCGCGCTCAGGCCGACACTTTAATGCGCCCGGATCGCGGGCCGGTGCGTCCTTGCGTATCGTACAGCGTCTTTTCCGAGACCGAATGGATCAGGTCGAGCATGCGTTGATTCTGCTTGAGGCGCATCCAAAGCATCGAGCCGGCAAGCTCATTGCGCCGGGCGGCGTGCTCGCTGGCGGCGCGCACCGCGTTCCAGTCATCGAGGCAGTCGGCCTCGCGCGCCGCTTGTCGGGCGCCCTCGTCGCCCTCGGGATAGCCGTGCTCGGCCTGGAGCGCGCGGCGTTGCTGCTCGCTGTGCTCGAGCTGCTCCAGCAGCGATTGCTTATCAGCGGCGATGCGTTGCAGCAACTCGCCATCGATGGTGCCCGCCGCAAGCGCCTCGCACTCTTGTTCCACCAGCAGCGTCAGGCGCTGGAGGCCATCGCGTTGCGTGCCGAGCAGTGTTGCAAGACTCATTATTCTACCTAATTGTCTAGCGTTCGAGGAGATCGCGGACGCTGGCGATGAGCCCATCGGCGATGCGATCGGCGCGGATCTCGAGTCGGCCTTCGCGAATCGCCTCGCGGATCGCCTCGACGTTGACGAGGTCGATGTCTTGATCAGTGGCCGCAGCCTCGCGGTGCAGATGCGTCTGCACGGCCGGGGGCGTCTGCCCGGAATCCCCGCGCGTCGGCCCCTCGACCTTATTGGACGGTTCTTTCGCCGGTTGGCTGACAGGATACAGTGGATGGTGGATGTCGATCTTCAAGGTACTTGCCTCATGCCCAATGCTTCCTTTTATTATCGGCCTGCGTAGAGGGAACTTTAGTCAACTCAAAAGTCAATTGCCAGTTTGGCCGGGCCGACGACGGTGGCGTTGATCAATTCGCGCCGCCCAAATCGCACCCGCACGCGCTCGCCGAGCCCCCCGGAATCCAGTGCTTCGCCCTCGCGGGAGACGCGAAAGTGGGCGCCCCGCGCCTCGACAACGACCTGCTGGCCGCGCTTCACCAACAGCTTGGGCTGGAATTGACGCTGCTGCAAGGGCTCGCCGGCCTTGAGTGGCTGGCGAACGACCTGGCCGATGATCGACTCCGGCTCGAGCACCGAGTCGCGCGGGAGATCGCTGAGGTTGCCTTGGCGCTGCGTCAGCATGTCCGCCGTGACCAGGGTGCCGGGCGCCAGATCCCGTGTGAGCACCGGATAGTCGCCATAGCGGCTGATCTCGGCCTGCAGATAGCGCACCTGGCGCCCTTGCTGGCCGCAGCGCACGCCGACCGAGATGCGCCCCTCGAGCGCGCGTGTGCGCCCAGGCAGAAAGGGCTCGGGCGAACGGCAGGGTGGCAGTTTCGCCGTGGGCGGGGTAAGCTCGATCATCAAATCCTCGCCCTGCTCGCTGGCTTGCTCATGCAAGAAGGCCTGGACCGCCTGTAACATCGCCTCATCGGCGCGCGCCGGCGTCGCGATCGCCCACAGTGGCGCGAGCAGCAGCACCAGTGCAAGCGGCTCAAAAGCCAAAGGCCCAAGCAAGGGATTGAGCGTGCACCAGCGCATGGATTGGACTATAACCCCCGGATTCTTTTTGAAAAACGGAAATAATCGCGAAAAGCGAGGTTGTTTGCCCCTTTGGGCTTGCACTTGGCAGACTATGCTTCACCTTACTTCACAGACAGCGCTGCTCGCCAGAGGACGCGGATGATCGACCAGCTTGAAGCCGCCTTCCAGTTCGGCCAAAAGGCCATCGCCCTGCGCCAGGAGCGCCACGAGGTACTCGCCAGCAATATCGCCAATGCCGACACGCCCAAGTACCTGGCGCGCGATATCGACTTCTCCAGCGAGCTGAAGAAAGCCCTCGAGCGTGAGCGCCAAACCGAAGAAGGGCTCAAGCTCAATCGCACCTCGGTGCGCCACATCCCGGGCCAGGCTCCGCCGCTGCTGAGCCTCGAGGACGATAGGCTGCTCTATCGCATCCCGGCGCAGCCGAGCCTGGACGGCAACACGGTCGAGATGGAACAGGAGCGCACCCAGTTCCTCGATAACGCCATGCGCTATCAGGTGGGGATCAACCTGACCACCGGCCGCATCCAGGGGCTCAAGAACGCCATGCAGCCCGAGTAAGTGCCTCCGACAAGCCCGCATCGCCCCCGCATCATCGATCAGAATCAGCTTCAGGAACAGCGCCGATGGCCCTCTTCTCCATCTTCGATATCGCCGGCTCGGCATTGCAAGCCCAGTCCCAGCGCATGAACGTGACCGCCAGCAACCTCGCCAACGCCAACAGCATCACCGATCCCGAGGGTGAACCTTATCGCGCCAAGCAGGTCTTCTTCGAGAGCCTAGCGAGCGACAAGACGCGCGGCATCGGCGGCGTGCGGGTGCGCGAGGTGCAGGACGATCCGGCACCCTTTCGCCTGGAGTACCAGCCCGACAACCCGCTCGCCGACGAGCAAGGCTATGTGCGCATGCCGAATGTCGAGCCGGTCCACGAGATGGTCAACATGATCTCGGCCTCGCGCTCCTATGAGGCCAATGTCGAGGTCATGAACACCAGCAAGCAGATCATGATGAAGACGCTGACCATTGGAGAGGGTTAATAGAGATGATCAACGGCATTGAAAACACTGCAGCGGCGAGCGCCAACGCCGGTGGCACCCCGCCGCTGAGCCAGCGCCAGTCCGACGAACTGCGCGAGAGCTTCCTGCTCCTGCTCACCACCCAACTGCAGAATCAAGACCCGCTCAACCCGCTCGAGAACGCCGAGATGACCTCGCAGATCGCGCAGATCAACACGGTCAGTGGCATCGAGCAGCTCAATCAAACCCTCAAGCTCATCACCGGCCAGATCGACGCTAATCAGGCATTGCAGGCCAGCACCTTAATCGGTAAGGGCGTGATGGTGCCGGGCAATAAGGTGCTGCTGGAGAAGGATGACGAGGGCGAGGTCTTCACGACGCCGTTCGGCATTGAGTTGGATGAGCCGGCCGAGAAGGTCCAGGCCATCATTACCGACTCTGCTGGGCAAGTCCTTAGTCGCCTTGAACTCGGTGCGCTCGACGCGGGCATCCACTCCTTCAACTGGGACGGTCTCACCAGTGAAGGCGTGGCCGCTGAATCTGGTGCTTATCGCGTGCAATTCGAGGCGCTTGACGCTGATGAAGAGTCCATCGCCGCCGAGACTCTGAATTACGCCCAGGTGGGCGCAGTGACGCCGCAGGATCGTAATGGTGATGTCCAGCTCGATCTCGGCGCCATCTATGGGCAGGTGGGCCTCGACGCGATCCGCCAGATCCTCTGAGCCAAAACCTTAGACTCCAAAGCCGATCTCATGCCCAATCCAATCATAAGGAGAGCATCTCAATGAGCTTCTCACAAGCACTCAGCGGCCTGCGCGCGCAGGGCGAAAACATCCGAGTTATCAGTAACAATATCGCCAACTCGCAAACGGTTGGTTTCAAAAACTCTCGAGCCCTTTTTGCTGATATTTTTGCCGGTGCTGGCGGTGGTAACCAGGTGGGATTAGGTGTTCGCGTGACTGATATCATGCAGAACTTTTCCTCTGGAGCCTTAGAGAATACTGGTCGCGCCCTAGACTTGGCGATCGCGGGCCAAGGTTTCTACCGCCTGGAGAAGACGAACGGTGAGATCGTCTATTCCCGCAATGGTCAATTCAACCAAGATGCTAACGGATTCCTTGTCAACGGAACCGGTCAGTTTTTGACGGGGTTTGGTTTGACTGACCCGAATAACCCATTCTCGGCACTTGCCGCTGGCGGCGCGCCGCAGCGCATACAGATTCCGCAAGATGCTCTTGGTCCTAACGCCACGACTCAAGCAGATGCAATCTATAATTTGGATTCTTCTACGATTGATTCCACGACTGATCCCACGAGTGTCCAGACCGCAGATCTTGTGGACACTGCGGGAACTGTTACCCCCGTCGACTACCATTATTCCTCTAGCTTCACGACTTTTGATTCGCTTGGAAATGAGCGAACAATTTCGGTTTATTATGAGAAAACAGCTAATAATACTTGGACGGCAACAGTTGCTTTAGATGGAGTTGTAAATGTAGGGGCTGCTTCTGAATTTACATTAAACTTTGACTCGAACGGTGAGTTAGTTGCTGGTGGTGCCATTACAGCCCTAGGTGGAGTCGCGACTGATCCTAATGGGACCGCAGTAGATGGAGAAATTACACTAACATTCCCTAATTTAGCTGGTACTCCTCCTTACGATCTTGGTGGCGCGGCAGATCTCGAGTTCGACCTCGACCTCGCGGGAACCACCCAATTCAACACCGAATCGGTCCAAAACAGCCTGACCCAAGATGGATATGCGCCCGGCGCGCTGATCGGTATCGAAATCGAGGATGATGGCACGGTCATGCGCATCTTCAGCAATGAAGAACGCCGCGCTGCTGGCCAAATCGTGCTCGCTAATTTCATCAATCCCGAAGGATTGTCTCCAGATGGCGACAATGCCTGGCGTGAGGCGCGAGCGTCCGGGCAGCCTAACATCGGCGTGGCTGGCACCGGCGTCTTCGGCACCATCGAGGGCCAGACGCTCGAGAGTTCGAATGTCGATCTCGCGACCGAACTCGTCAACATGATCATCTCGCAGCGTGCTTATCAGGCCAACTCGACCTCAATCAGCACCCAGGACGAGTTGCTGCAAACCATCATCAACCTCTAATCACTCATGGACCGCATCCTCTACACCGCCATGAGCGGCGCCAAGCAGGGCATGGACCGCCAGGCGGTGGTCGGCAACAACCTGTCGAATGTCGCCACCGCCGGCTTTCGCGCGCAGCTGTTCGCGGCGCGCGCGGTGCCGGTGCAGGGCGAGGCGCCGCTACCCACGCGCGCCTCGACCGTTGCTTCCACGCCCGGCACCGATTTCACCCCTGGCCCGATCAACACCACCGGCCGTCCGCTCGATGCTGCCGTCGACGGGCGCGGCTGGATCGCGGTGCAGGCCGAGGATGGCACCGAGGCCTATACCCGTCGCGGCGATCTGCAGATCGATAACAACGGCGTGCTGAAGATCGTCGGTCGCCCGGTGGTCGGCGACGGCGGCCCCATCATCGTGCCGATCGATTCCCAGCTCAGCCTCGGCGAGGATGGCACCCTGAGCGCCATCGGTCCCGGCGAGGGGCCGGAGGCGATCGCCGATGTCGCCCGCATCAAGCTCGTCGATCCCGGCGCAGAGGTCTTGGAGCGCGGTGACGATGGCCTTTTCCGCCTGCCCGAGGATGACGCCGGCAATATCCCCAACTTGCCCCAAGATGAGGCGGTGCGGTTAGCCAGCGGCAGCCTCGAGGGCAGCAATGTCAGCGCCGTCGAGGCGATGGTGGCGATGATCGACGCGGCCCGCCATTACGAGATGCAACTATCGGTGATTAGCACCACCGACGAAACGACGCAACGCGCCAATAGTTTGCTGGCGTTGCAAGGCTGAGGCGCGGCGCGGCCCCATCACGACGCTCGCATGACTCCCCAGCACAGCTTTTAAGGAACCTCCCTCATGATCCGATCGCTCTCGACCGCCAAGACTGGGCTGGAAGGCCAGCAGTTCAAGCTTGATGTCATCACCAATAACCTCGCCAACGTCGGCACCAATGGCTTCAAACAATCGCGCGCGGTGTTCGAGGATCTGCTTTATCAGAACCTGCGCCAGCCTGGTGCCTTGAACAATGCACAGGATCGCTTGCCCTCGGGGATGCAGGTCGGGGTTGGTGTGCGTCCGGTAGCGACCGAGCGTCTGCACACCCAGGGCAGCCCTGAGTTCACCGGTAACTCGACGGATTTGGCGATCAACGGCAGGGGCTTTTTCCAGGTGCTGATGCCGGATGGCGACATTGCCTACAGCCGTGACGGCGCTTTTCAACGCGATGAGAACGGCCAGCTCGTCACCGTGAACGGCTTCCCGCTGGAGCCGGCCATCTTCATTCCTGACAATGCCCTCGATATCACCGTTGGCGAGGATGGCATCGTCTCGGTGCGCTTGCCTGGGCAGCCAGAGGACGAGGAGGTCGGCCAGATTACCCTGTCTACCTTCATCAACGATACCGGCCTCGAGAGCGTCGGCCGTAACCTCTACATGGAGACCGCCTCGTCGGGGCCGCCGAACGAGAACCTCCCCGGCTTCAATGGCACCGGAATGCTGATGCAACGCTATGTGGAGACTTCCAACGTCAATGTGGTCGAGGAGATGGTGAGCATGATTCAGGCCCAGCGCGCCTATGAGATCAATAGCCGCGCGATCCAGACCAGCGACGAGATGCTGGCTCGCCTGGCGCAGCTCTAGGCTGGGGCTTGGTGTGAGTTCCCGCGCATGAGTGTCGGCGTATGAGTCCCCGCCTGATTGCCTGCTGCGTCTGGCTGCTACCGCTATTGCTGGTGGCGAGCGGCTGCGCGCAGATGCCGCGGCCATCGGTGGTGGGCGAGCAGGAGCGGATTCTGATCGAGGACCCGCCGCAACGACTCGCGAACGGCTCGATCTATCAGCGCCACCGCGGTATCCGCCCGCTGTTCGAGGATCGTCGCCCGCGCCTGCCCGGCGATATCCTCACCATTGTGCTCGATGAAGAGGTCAGCGCCACCAAGAACGCCCAGTCCAGCGCTTCGCGCAACGGCGCCGCCAATCTCAATATGGCGCAGCTGCCAATCCCGCTTGCCGATCGCATCACGGAGCTGGAGGAGCTAGGCTTCGATGTCTCCGGCGGCAGCGAATTTAGCGGCGGCGGCGACTCCCAGGCCAGTAATAGCTTCACCGGCACCATCACCGTCTCGGTCAACGAGGTGATGCCCAATGGCAACCTGCGGGTGCGCGGCGAGAAGCAGATCGCGATCAATCAGGGGGTCGAGTTCATCCGCTTCTCCGGGGTGGTCAATCCGCGCACCATCAGCGGGCAGAACACCGTGCCCTCGAACACCGTGGCCGACGCGCGCATCGAGTATGTCGGCGACGGCTACATCAACGAGGCCCAACACATGGGCTGGCTACAGCGCTTCTTCCTCAATGTCTCGCCCTTCTAGGACCGGCTTTCGGCGTTCCGGCCTGGAACCCCAGCCTCACGGCCTTGAATCATTCAGCTGATGAACCCTATGGCGATCATCGTTTCCCACACGCCCCGTTCGCATCCCGCTCGGTGCCGTGCGCGCGTCGGCATGCCAGCCTATCCGTCTGTCCGACACGTCCGCCAGCACGCTCGCCTGCGAGCGGCCGACCAGCGACAGCGACCGATCGGCTGGCTACTGAGCGGTCTACTTCTGGTGCTCGCCGGCGCCCTCGCGCTGCCGCCGCCGGCGTCGGCTGAGCGCATCGGCGAGCTGGCCTATTTCGCAGGCGTGCGCGATAACCCGCTGGTCGGCTATGGCTTGGTGGTCGGTCTGGACAATACCGGCGATCAGACCATGCAGGCGCCCTTCACCGGGCAAAGCCTGACCAACATGCTCTCGCAGTTGGGCATCACGGTGCCGCCGGGCACCAACATGCAGCTGCGCAATATCGCGGCGGTCATGGTCACCGCCGATCTGCCGCCGTTCTCGCGCCCCGGGCAGCGGCTCGATGTCAATGTCGCCTCGGTCGGCAATGCGCGCAGCCTGCGTGGCGGTACGCTGCTGATGACGCCGCTCAAGGGCGCCGATGGCGAGATCTACGCCATCGCCCAGGGCAACCTGCTGGTGCCGGGCGCCGGCGCCGAAGGCGGCGGGGATATGGTACAGATCAACCAACTCGCGGCCGGGCGCATCCCCGGCGGTGCGCTCGTCGAGGAGGGAGTGCCGGTCGATCTCGGTGCCCGCGACGGACTGCTCGAATTGGTGCTCAAGGAGTCGGATTTCGGCACTGCGCAGCGCGTCGTCGATGCCATCAACGAGGAGTTCGGCTGCATCATGGCCAAGGGCGTCAATGGCCGGGTGATCGAACTCAATGGACCGCCCGACGACCACACCCGGCTTGGCTTCTTGGCGCGCGTCGAGAACATCCAGGTGACGCCGACCGAGGCACCGGCGCGGGTGGTGATCAACCCGCGTACCGGTTCGGTGGTGATGAACAGCGCCGTCACCCTCCGTCGCGCCGCAGTCGCCCATGGCAACCTCTCCGTCGTCATCGACACCCAGTTCGAGGTCAGTCAGCCGCTGCCTTTCGCTCCGATCGGCGCCGAAACCGTGGTCGTGCCCGATACGCAGATCACTATCGAAGAACAGAATACCTTCCTGCGCATGGTGGGAGGGGCTGATCTGACTGAGGTCGTCAGCGCGCTCAACGCGCTTGGCGCGAGCCCCATGGACCTGATGGCGATCCTTGAGGCGCTGAAGGCCGCCGGCTCGCTACGCGCCGATCTGGAGATCCTCTGATGCGCCTAGATGGTGCCGAGGGCCAGTTCGCGCTTGACATGCAGGGACTGCAACGGCTGCAGCAGGGGGCTCGTGAGCAGACTCCGGAGGCGACGCGGGCGGCGGCGCAGCAGTTCGAGGCCCTGTTCCTACACCAGATGATCAAGAGCATGCGCGCCACCGTGCCCAGCAGCGGTCTCACCGATAGCCGCCACACCGAGTTCTACCAGTCGCTGCTCGATCACCAATGGGCTCAGACCATGGCCGAACGTGGTGTCGGTCTCGCCGATCTCTTGGTCGAGCAGTTCGAGTCGGGTCGTTACGGTGGGGCGAGTGCTGGTGGTGTTGGTGCTGGCGCTGCTGCGAGCGCTGCCGGGCCAGCGAGCGATGCAGCCAATGCTCTAGGCGATGTCGGGGGCAAGACGGCGCCAGCGCCGGATTCGGTCGACCTCGCTGAACTGATCGTCGGTATCCCGCGCGGTGTTCCTCGGTTGGTTGAAACGCCTCGCTCGAGCCCGTCGGAGCTTGAGGCGGCAGCCGCAGCGGCGAACGATGCAGAACACGATGCCGCTCCCGCCAGCTTCCTGGACGCCTGGGGCGGGCGCTCGACGGGTTCTCTGCTCGGCGAGAACGAGGGACGCGCGACGGGCGGTGGCTTGCGTGCTGGCTGGAACGACGCCATGGGCCATGTGACGGAAGGCTGGGGGCCTTCCGCCGGCGGCTTGTTGGGTGCCTGGGGCAATGCGCCGGGCGGTCAGCCGCCTCAATCCGTCGCAATGGGCGCCGCCCGTGAGGACACGCTGCCGCATGTCCATGCCTTCCGCGAGCAGCTGGCGGCTCCGGCCCAGGCCGCCAGTCGCAAGAGCGGTGTGCCGGCCGAACTGATCCTCGCGCAGGCGGCGCTGGAGACCGGCTGGGGCCGGCATCAGATCATCACCGCCGAGGGCCGCAACAGCCATAACCTATTCGGCATCAAGGCCGGCAGCCGCTGGACCGGCCCAACCACCGAGATCGTCACCCACGAATACTATGATGGTGAACGCACCCGGATCAGCGATCGCTTCCGGGTCTATGCTTCATTCGAGGCCGCCTTCACCGACTATGCCCGCCTGATCAGCGCCAATCCACGCTATGCCGGGGTCAGCGCCGCACAAAGCCCCGCGCAGGCTGCGCGTGAGTTGCAGGCGGGGGGCTACGCCACCGACCCCGCCTATGCCGATAAGCTGATCACCATCATGAACAATCTTGGGCCATTGATGGCGAAAGCCGGCAACACCCCGCTGTTCCAGCGCAACTGAGCACACGCGGCCGCCGACCCTAAAGATTGTCGTTCACCTGCCGATAGACAGGCTATCGAACAGGCTTTGGACTTCGCTGACGGAAACAACTGACATGAGCATCTACTCCATCGGGCTCAGTGGCCTCAACACGGCTCAGAACGCGCTGAAGACCACCAGCAACAATATCAGTAACGTCTACACGCCCGGCTACAACCGGGAAGTGACGATCATCAGTGAGAATACCGTCAGCCGTGGTGTGCAGGTCGACGAAATCCAGCGCCAGTTCAACCAGTTCGTCGCCGATCAGCTCAACGATTCGCTGGCCAACACCCGCAGCCTGGAGGCTTACCAACAAGAGGTGGGCCAGATCAACAATCTACTCGCCGACCGCGAGGCCGGGCTCTCGCCGCTGATGCAGAATTTCTTCTCCAGCATCGAGGATCTGGCCTCGGGTCCGGCCGATCCGGCCTCGCGCCAGGGTATGCTCGGCACGGCGGACATCATGACCTCGCAGTTTCGCGCCTTCGACGGTTACTTGAAGGACATGCAGGATGGGGTCAACAGTCAGATCCAAGACGAAGTCACCCAGATCAACAATCTCACTGATCAGCTCGCCGGACTCAACAAGGAGATCTCCCGCGCACGCGCCAGCAGCGGCCAAGAGCCGAACGGCCTGCTCAATCAACGCGATTACGTCATCAAGCAGATCAATGAGCGCATGGACGTGCGGCTCAACATCCAGGACGGCAAGACCTACAACGTCAGCCTGCCAAATGGCCAGCAACTGGTCACGGGCAACACCGCCATTCAACTCCACGCCATCGACTCGCCGACTGATCCGCAACGCACGGTGATCGGGTATCAGGATGGGCGCCGGGCGGATGCGAGCATCATTCCGCTGGATGAGGGCTTGATCACTGGCGGTGCTCTCGGTGGACTCATGAGCTTCCGCAGCGAGACTTTGGACAAGACGCAGAATCAGATCGGCCAGCTTGCCGCCTCGATGGTCATCGCATTCAACGATCAGCATCGCCTGGGGCGCGATCTCAATGGCGATCAGGGCGGGGATTTCTTCGATATCGGTCAGCCTGTGACCTTTTCTAATGATCGCAATAGCGGCACGGCGGAGATTACCGATGCGCGTTTCGATGAGCCGAATGTTGGCCTATTGCGGGCGACCGATTATGAGGTGCGGGTGAACACCGCAGCTGTTCCTGGTGGGGCATCGGACTTTACGGTGATCCGTAAAGACACCGGGCAGATCCTGGATGCCAGTGAGGTTGTCTTCGCTGATCCTAATAGTGATGGTACCGACGCAACACTGAGTTTTGGTGGCGTTGTGGTTACCTTTGATGACGCAGACGAACTTGCGGAGAACGACCGCTTCGAGGTCCAGCCAGTGCGCCGCGCCGCTGGTGGCATGGAGACGGTCATCAGTGATCTGGATAAGGTTGCCGCTGGCCTGAATGATGCGCTCTTCGGCCCCGGCGACAACCGCAACGCGATAGCACTGCAAAACCTCCAGAACGAGGAATTGGTCGGTGGCCGCGCGACGCTGACCCAAGCCTATGCCGGGATGGTCTCGGACGTCGGCAACCGCACCAACATCGTCCAAGTGAATCTGGACGCCAGTATGGGCATCACCGAACAGCTCGAAGCGCTGCAGCAGTCCGAATCCGGCGTCAACCTCGACGAGGAAGCCGCGAATCTGATCCGCTTCCAACAATACTATGCCGCTAACGCCCGGGTGATCGATACCGCCTCGACCCTGATCGATACCATCCTCGGCCTGCGTAACTGATTCAAGAGGGCGATCCCACCATGATGCGCATCAGCACCGTCACCATGTTCGAGCAGAGCATGAACTCGATGAATCGCCAGCAGAGCGAGTTCCTCCGCGTCGGTCAGCAGATTGCCACCGGCCGGCGCGTCGTCACGCCCGCCGATGATCCGCAGGACGCCTCGCGCGCAGTGCGCGTTTCGCAAGCCCAAACCGTCACGCAGCAGAATACCGACTCCCGTGTCAGCGCCCGCAATGCGTTGTCGCAGACCGAGAGCGTCCTGAGCAGCTCCAGCGATCTGGTCATCAGGGGCAAGACATTGTTGGTGCAGGCCGCGAGCGAAACCCTGAACGACACGGATCGCCAGTCGATTGCCTCCGAACTGCGCGGTCTGTACGAAACCCTGATCGGCCAGGCCAACTCGACCGATGGCAATAATCACTATTTGTTCGGTGGTTATCAGGACGAAGCGCCGCCCTTTTTCCGCAATACGGACGGTCCTGGCATCGCGCGCATCGATTACCGAGGCGACGATCAGGTGCGCGAGCAGCGCGTCGATACCGCGCGGCTGATGCCGATCACCGACAATGGCAAGACACTCTTCCAGAGTGTCGCGGGTGGGACCAACTATGTGGCGCGGGCGGAGAAGGAAGCCGCAGGTTCGATCGACCTCGGTACCCAGCAAGGGTATATACGCAATGAGGGTACGGTCACCTTTACCGGCCCTAACCGGGTTGACGCTAGTGATACCAATTTTGGCGAGGCGTTCACCATCGAGTTCAGTCAGACCGGAACTGATCCGATCCAAGTCACAGCAATGAGAACTTCGGACAATGCGGTGCTGCTCGGCCCCAAGGACTATGAATCCGGCGAAGAACTGCAATTCGGCGGCATCACGGTTGGTCTCGAGGGCGAGCCCAAGGATGGCGATCAGATCCAACTCCGCCCGGCGGATGATCCCGCAGCGAATCAGGATCTGTTCAAGACCTTCAAGGACGCCATCGACGTCTTGGAACTCAACCGCGAAGGCTCCCCCGACACGCGCGCGCACATCACCAACACCATCAACACGGCGATGCGCGAGTTCGATAACAGCCTCGATAACATCCTCACTCAACGCGCCTCGGTCGGCGCGCGCCTCAATGAGCTGGACTTGATCGACACCGTCAGCAGCAACCGCATGCTGAACTACGATCAGAGGATGTCCGATCTGGTCGATCTCGACTATGGCGAGGCGGTCACCGAATACAGCCTGCGTCAGGTCGGCCTGCAAGCCTCGCAGCGGGCATTCGTCGATATCCAGGGCATGTCCCTGTTCGATTTCATGCGCTGAGGCTGAGCTGCTCGCTTCAGCGCCGGCTCAGGCGGGCTTGGCCCTGACCCTGAATCCACTCAGAGCGGGGCGAGCATGTGCAGCAACTGCTGCTGCACGCTCAGCGCATGGCTGAAGAGCCGTTCCAGGAACGGCCCGAAATGGTTCATCATCACCATCATCAGCACGATTCCACCGATGAGCTTGGTCGGGAAACCGATCGCAAAGACGGTGAGCTGTGGCGCGGAACGGTTGAGAATACCGAGCGCGAGGTTGATGATGAGGAGCGGGGCGATGACCGGCAGGGCGAGCAAGGTGCCGCTGGTGAAGACGACGCCACTGTAGCGTGCCACCATCTCGAAGGCGTTCGGGTTGAAACCACCAAGGCCGATGGGCAGGGTCTGGAAGCTGGTGGCGAGAATCTCGAGCATGATGAGATGGCCGTTCAGGGCCAGGAACATCAGCAGCGCGATGATGAACAGGATGCGCGAGAGCACCACCATGTCGGTGCCGCTGGCGGGGTCGAAGAAGGTGGCGAAGGCCAAACCCATCTGCAGGCCGATGAAGACCCCCGTGGCCTGGACCACGCCGAAGGTGAACTGCATGACCACGCCCATGGCCAGGCCGATGATGATTTGCTCGACCATGATGCCGAAGCCCTCCCAGGACATGATGGCCACATCCGGTAGCGGCGGTAAGGTCGTTGCGATCACCACCGACACCAGCACCGCCAACCCGACCTTGACCTGATTGGGAACGCTCGAGTGCCCCCAGAGCGGGGACACGGCAAGAAAGGCGGTGATGCGCGTGAACGGCCAGAGAAAGGCCACCAACCAGCCCTGCAGTTGATCAAAGCTGACCTCGATCATGTTCGCGTAGAGTCTGCTTCAGGCGACCATGAGCGGTATCTCGGTGAATAGCCGTCGCGTGAAGGTGGTGATGACCTGTAACAGCCAGGGGCCTGCCAGCACCAGCACGGCGAAGATCGCCAGAACCTTGGGAATGAAGGTCAGTGTCATCTCGTTGATCTGGGTCGCGGCTTGAAACAGGCTGATCAACAGGCCCGTGGCGAGCGCTGATAAGAGTATGGGCCCGGCAAGGAACAACGCGACGCGCATCCCCTGATAAGCCAGGTTCATCACTTCCTCGGGTGCCATGGGCGGGTGCCTTTCGGTTAAATGTAAAAACTTTCCGCCAGCGAGCCGATGATCAGCTGCCAGCCGTCGACGAGGACGAACAGCATCAGCTTGAACGGCAGCGAGACGATGATGGGAGGCACCATCATCATGCCCAGCGCCATGAGGGTGCTGGCGACGACCAGGTCGATGATCAGAAACGGGATGAAGATCGTGAACCCGATCTGAAACGCCGTTTTCAACTCGCTGGTTACGAACGCCGGTACCAGGATCCGCAGCGGTACCTCTTCTGGTCCCTGCATCGGGCCGACATCAGCTAGGCGCGCGAACATGGCCAGATCCGGCTCGCGGGTCTGCGCGAGCATGAATTCGCGAAACGGATCCTGGGCGCGCTCCAGGAACTCCCCGAAATTGATCTCCTCCTCGCTCAGCGGCACCCAGGCGTCCTCGTAGACCCGATCAAACACCGGCGCCATGATGAAGAAGGTCAGAAATAAGGCCAAGCCGAGCAGGACCTGATTGGGCGGCGTGGACTGCGTGCCCATGGCCGTGCGCAGCAGACTGAGCACGATGATGATCCGGGTGAAGCTGGTCATCATCAGCATCACGGCTGGCAGGAACGCCAGCGAGCTGAGCAGCAGCAGCGTCTGCAGCGACAACGACCACTGTTGTCCGCCATCCTCCAAGGGCTGGCTCGAGATCCCGGGGATCTCGATCTGCTGCGCCAGCGCCACTTCCGGCAACAGGAAGGCCGGCGCCAGCAGCAAAGCGAGCAGGAACAGCGCCCTCATCGCAGCCCGGCGTTGTGTTTCAGCGCCTTGGCAAAGCGCGTCGCGAACGAGTCGCCAGGGGCGAAGTCGAGACTGGCGGACGCTGTCGGGTCTGCTTCGCAGGCCGGTGGGGCAGGCAGCCGATGCAGCCGCGTGACCTGACCGTTGCCGACACCCAGGACTAACCAGGTTGAGGCCACCTCGACGATGACCACCCGCTCCTTGGGGCCGACCGCCGTGCTGCCGACGACCTTGAGCGCTGCGGTGTGCGTGGAACCAAGGCGCAGGCGCCTGATCAGCACCGCCGCTGCCAAGATGATCAGCACGATCAGCAACAAGACGAAGGTGAGCTTGCCGAGCGTTGCCAGGCCGATCAAGGCCTCGCCGCCGGCGACCCCGGCCACGGCGTCGCCGGCGGCGGGGTCGGTCATCGATTCAGTTTCGGCACGCGGTACGCG
>NZ_JCAQIA010000005.1:0-142038 GCF_059621085.1 Halochromatium sp. NSM3
TACAATTTGCCCAAAGCTTACAGGACACTTAGCTGATTTGTGTGCAACGAGATGCCTTAAAAGGGCTGGCTCAAGGCGACCCACCTCGCCGTGCTCCTGGCTCATCTGCTCAAGTGGGAGCATCAGCCGAGTCAGCGGACAAAGAGCTGGGAGCGCACCTTGATCGACCAGCGCAAGCGCATCGAACGGCTCCTGCGCTACAGCCCCAGTCTCAAGCCCAAGCTGCTTGAGATCCTGCCCGACGCCTACGAAAGCGCGGTGCGTTGGGCCGCCGATGAGACGGGCTCGCTCGCAAGGTCGAGCCACTGCTTTGGCCCACCGATGAAACAACTTGACCTTCACGATGGTCCTAAGCATCAGCTTAATCCCCATCAGGCCACACTCCCATGCGCTCACTTTCCCGTCTTCTGATCCCCGTCCTCTTCGCCATCCTGCCTCTCCAGGCCCTGGCCGCAACCGAGTCCATCATCCTCGGCATGGGCTGTTTCTGGGGCGCCGAGAAGCGTATGTCCGAGATCCCGGGCGTGCTCGATGTCGAATCCGGCTACGCCGGCGGCGATGCCGAGCGCGCGAGCTATCGCGAGGTGCTCAACCTCGAGAAGCGCATCCAGCGCGGCAAAAGCGATGCGCGCAATCATGCCGAGGTCATCAAGGTGACCTTCGACCCCGAGCAGGTCAGCCTCGAGCGGGTGTTGATCGGCTTCTGGGAGAACCATAACCCAACCCAAGGCGACCGCCAGGGCAATGATGTCGGCAGCAACTACCGCAGCGCGATATATTTCAATAGCGAGGCGCAACGTGCCATCGCGCTTGAGACCCGCGACGCCTATCAGCAGGCGCTAAGCGCTGCCGGTTTTGGCCCGATCACTACCGAGATCGCACCGCTGCGCCACTACAATCGCGCCGAGACCTATCATCAGGACTATCTGGTGAAGAACCCGGATGGCTACTGCGGTCTCGGCGGCACTCAGGTCGCCTATCCAGGTGCTGCTACAGGTCCAGCTGATCAGGCTGCGCGGCCTCAGCCATCGCCACGGCTCGACGCCAAGGCGCTTAACGCCGAGCGCCAGCTGATCGTCTTCGAGGCCGAGGACTGCCCCTTCTGCCAGCAGTTCCGCGCCGAGGTGCTGGATGGCTGGTCCTCAGAGGTGCCTGTCGTCACCACGCTGAATCCGCGACCGCCGGAAGGCTGGTCGCTTGAGAAGGAGCTGTTCGCGACCCCAACCATGGTCCTGTTCGAGAACGGCAAGGAGGTCTCGCGCTACACCGGCTACAAGAGCGATAAGGAGCGTTTCTGGACCTGGCTCGGCTTCCAAGTGCTGACGCCCGAGCAGCAGCGCATCGCCTTCGAGCAAGGCACCGAGCGCGCCTTCAGCGGCTCGCATCTGGATGAAAAGCGCCCCGGTGTCTTCGTCGACCCGATCACCGGCGCACCGCTGTTTCGCAGCGATACCAAGTTCGAGAGCAAGAGCGGCTGGCCAAGCTTCTTCAATCCCGTTGAAGGCGCCTTGACCTATCACGAGGATGACTCTCACGGCATGCGCCGCACCGAGGTGCGTAGCGCCAGCTCCGGCATCCACCTCGGGCATGTCTTCGACGATGGCCCGCCACCCACGGGCAAACGCTACTGCATCAACGGTAATGTGCTGAGCTTCGTGCCTGATGCTGATTGAGGCCAACTGAGCAGCAGAATTCCGCGCGACTGGCAGGGCTTATGCGCTACTCTTAGCAGCGCTCGCGCCGCCGCCTGCGGTCGCTCGGTCACGGTCGAGCGATGCCCCGTCGCCGATTGCGCCGCTGATGCGTCCAAGCCCTTGGCGTCGCTTCTCGGCCAAGTCCCGAAGTAAAATCCCCAATGACGCTCGCGAGCTGACCGGTCGACAGTCTCAACGAGCCCAACCCCGGAGTTGATCCTCGCGTGCTCATCGACGCCCGCCGCCTTGACGACAACAGCCGCATCGACGCCGATCTCGCGATCATCGGCGCCGGCCCCGCCGGCATCAGCCTCGCCCGCCGGCTGGCCAATGCCAGAACCAGCATCTGCCTGATCGAGTCCGGCGGTCTCAACCTCGACGCCGACACTCAAGACTTGTATCAAGGCGAGACGCCCGGCATCGAGTATCCGCTTAGCAGTTCGCGACTGCGCTACTTTGGCGGCACCTCGGGCCATTGGGGCGGCTATTGTCGACCGCTCGATCCAATCGACTTCGAGCAGCGCGACTGGATTCCGCTGAGCGGCTGGCCATTCGGGCGCGAGGCACTGGCACCCTATTGGGAGGCCGCCAGCACGGCGGTCGAGACGGCACCAGCGCAGTATGAGAACGGTGACTATTGGGCGCGGGCCACTGGCGAGCCCATGGTCGACTGGCGCGCCGGCCGGTTCATGACGCGATTCTTCCAGTTCAGCCCGCCGACTCGATTTGGCGAGCGCTATCGCGGCGAACTCGAGCGCGCGGACAATATCCGCGTCCTGCTGCACAGCAACCTGACTAGGATCAGCGCCCTACCCTCGGCACGGGCGATCGACTATCTCCAGCTTCAGACCCTGAGCGGCCGCCGCCATCAGGTGCATGCCAAGCGCTATGTACTCGCCGCCGGCGGCATCGAAAACGCGCGGTTGCTGCTGCTTTCAAATGATGTCATGGCGACCGGGCTCGGCAACCAGAATGACATGGTCGGGCGCTGCTTCATGGAGCATCCGCACCTCGGCGGCTTCGCCGAGATCGTCATCGCCGATCTCGGGCGGCTGCCGCGTATCTACCGCGAACAGGTTCTCGTCGATGGGCGCAGGGCGCGGGTCTGCTACATCCCGCGCGGCGACTTTCTGCGCCGCGAACGGCTGCTATCGGCCTCCTTCACCATGTCGGTGATCGAGACCCTCGGCCCCGAGTCTGCGGCAACTACCGATTCGAGCGCCGCTGGGCCACGCAACATGCTCGCGGCGGCTCGGCCGTTCCTGACCGAGGCAACCAGCGCCGGTATCCACCGCAGCACCGATCTCAACGTCCACCGGCCCCCAAGCAACGGCCTCGGCGTGCGCATGGGCATTGGCTGCGCCTGCGAGCAAGCGCCGAACCCGGACAGCCGCGTGACGCTCAGCGACGAGACCGATGCCTTGGGACTGCGGCGAACCCGGCTCGACTGGCGCCTCACCGAGCAGGATCGGCGCAGCCTGCTCGCCAACATCCATGCGCTTGGCCGCGAGCTTGGCGCCACCGGCATCGGTCGCATGCGCCCACGGCTGCCGGACGATGGCCGCTGGGAACCCCGGGTCTCGGGTGGCAGCCATCACATGGGCACGACGCGAATGAGCGATGATCCCAAGCACGGGGTCGTCGATCGCCATTGCCGGGTTCACGCCATCGACAACCTCTACATCGCCGGCTCCTCGCTGTTCCCGACCAGCGGCTCGGCGAACCCGACGTTGAACATCCTGGCGCTCGCCTATCGGCTCGCCGACCATCTCGAGCAACAATCGGCATGAGTATACAGCCCAAGCCAGCACCCAGAGGCACGGTCGGTTCGCTCGCGACACTCGACCGCCGGACCTTCATCGGCGTCGCGCTCGGGCTCGTCGCCGCCTCGCCGAGGGCAGACGCCGCTGCGTTGTCTCCCTCGGCAGCCCCGGCGAGCGCTGGCAGCAGCGCCCGCCTTGGCGTCAGCGCTGGCACGCCTCAGCGCCTCAACCCAGGCGCCCTGTTGAAAGCATTGAGCGACCCGAACGCAGCCGGCTGGCTCGGCCAGCGCTATCTCGCCGAGCATCCGCAGGAGCAGGATACGAACCGGCTCGTCGATCAGCTATCGGCCGCGCTCAACGCACGCCAGGGCCAAGTGCCCACTGACAGCCTTGCGCTCCGGCAGGCCCTGATCGCGTTGATCCAGGATGAATACGCCACGGCGCCGCTGCGATCGGTCGATGGTTGGCAACTCTCCCCCAGCGAGGCACGGCTCTATGCCCTGGCCGCTTTGACTGCGACCGGTCAGCAGGTGCATCAATCCACCGATCCGCAGGCATCACGGGCAGTAGCGGGCTGCTGAGACCGTTGGTGTCCGATCAGCCACTGCGCGAGACCCAGGCGATGCATCGCTCACTGTCCATCGTCATTCCCATCCTCATCGCCGGCCTCACCATCGCGCTCTGGGCGATGATGAACCGCCCCTCGGTTGAGCCGCCCTGGCCGACCCGCATCCAAGGCTATTCGTTCCAACCGATGCGCGCCGACCAAGATCCTGGACGCCGCATCTATCCATCACTCGCCGAGATCGATGAAGACCTCGCCTTGCTACAAGACGAGGCCCACGCCATCCGGACCTACTCCGTTGATGGCCCGCTCGGCCAAGTACCGCAGCTCGCCGCCCTGCGGGGGCTCAATGTCTCGCTCGGTGCCTGGATCGGGCCCGACGCCGAAGCTAATGGGGTCGAACTCGAGCGCCTGATTGACATTCTGCGCGAGCCGCATCGCAATATCGTGCGCGTCTTCGTCGGCAATGAGGCGATCCTGCGCGAAGACGTCGAGGTCGCCGAGCTGACCCAGGATCTCGATCGCATTCGCCGTCTCACCGAGATCCCGGTCAGCACCGCCGAGCCCTGGCACATCTGGCTCAAACATCCAGAGCTGGCTGAGCATGTCGATTTCATCGCTATCCATTTGCTGCCGTACTGGGAGGGGCTACCAATCGACAAGGCCGTCGACTACGCCTTCAGAAGGCTTCACGAGGTACAGCAGGCATTTCCGGACAAGGAGGTGATCATCGGCGAGATCGGCTGGCCGAGTCATGGGCGACGCAACCGCGGTGCCGAGCCTTCACAGGCCAATCAGACCCGATTCCTGCGCCGCATGCTGGCCCGCGCAGAGAAAGAAGGTACCGTCTATTACGTGATGGAGGCCTTCGATCAACCCTGGAAGGTCAAGATTGAGGGCGCCATCGGCGCCTATTGGGGCGTCTACGATATCGAGCGCGAGCCCAAGCTCACCCTCGCCCAGCCAGTGGTCCGAATCCCGAATTGGCATGAACTCGCCGCCCTCTCGGTCGGCATGGCCGTGCTCTTACTGCTGCTGCTCTATCGCGATAGCGCGACCCTCTCATCCTCGGGCAAGGGCTTCCTGGCGCTGATCACCTATGCCGTCTCGACCGCAGCTGTGCTGCTGGTCTATGAGTACACGCGGCAGTACATGACGCCACTGACGACCGCAGTCGGCGTGCTCTTGCTGATTGGCGGCCTCGGGGTCTTGGTGCTGCTTTCCGCCGAGGCACATGAATGGGCGGAATCGCTCTGGCTCAAGCGCTGGCGCCGCGCCTTTCCGCGCCTTGAGGTTCCAGACGCGTGGCTACCGATGGTCTCGCTGCACGTCCCCGCCTACAACGAGCCACCGGCCTTGCTGATCGAGACCCTCAATGCACTCGCGGCCTTGGATTACCCGCGCTTCGAGGTCTTGGTCATCGACAACAACACCAAGGATCCAGCAGTCTGGGAGCCGGTCCGCGCGCACTGCGCGCAGCTCAATCGGCGTCTGTTGTTGAGGGGGTACTCCAATGGCCAGCGTTTTCGTTTTTTCCATGTCAGCCCGCTCGCCGGCTTCAAGGCCGGCGCACTGAATTTCGCGCTGCGCGAGACCGATCCCAAGGCCGGCATCGTCGCTGTGATCGACGCCGATTATCTGGTGAGCCGAAACTGGCTACGCGATCTCATCCCGGCTTTCTTCGACGAGGAGGTCGCCATCGTTCAAGCCCCGCAGGATTATCGCGACGGCGATGAAAACGCATTTAAGGCCATGTGCCTGGCCGAATACCGTGGCTTTTTCCACATCGGCATGGTCACCCGCAACGAGCGCAACGCGATCATTCAGCACGGCACCATGACCATGATCCGGCGCGACTCGCTGGTGGCTGTCGGCGGCTGGTCCGAATGGTGCATCACCGAGGATGCCGAGCTTGGGCTCAGGCTGTTCGAGCAAGGCCACAAGGCCCTCTACATCCCGGCGACCTACGGCCGTGGGCTGATCCCGGACACCTTCGCCGACTTCAAGAAACAACGCTTCCGCTGGGCCTATGGGGCGGTGCGGGTCTTGATCGCGCATCGCCGCGAATTGCTCGGCCTGCGCCGCACCCGACTCAGTAGCGGCCAGCGCTGGCACTTCCTCTCTGGCTGGCTGCCCTGGTTCGCCGATGGCTTCAATCTGCTGTTCAACTTCGCCGCGCTCGCCTGGACCGTCGCCATGGTCGCGGTTCCGGAGCAGATAACCCCGCCCTATATGAGCATTGCGCTGGTGCCGCTGGTGCTGTTTGGCTTCAAGATGATCAAGAGCCTGGTGCTCTATCGGCGCCGCGTGGATGCCACCTGGCGCCAAGCCCTCGCCGCCGGCCTGGCCGGACTCGCGCTCTCGCATACCATTGCGCGCGCGTCCTGGGCCGGCGTGATCTCTGGCAAGCTCGGGTTTTTCCGCACGCCAAAACTCGCGTCCTCGGCGGCAGTGCTCCGCGCGCTGGTTGATGCGCGTGAGGAGGCGTTGCTCATGAGCGCCTTTCTACTCGGCGCCTTCGCGGTGCTGCAGCGCCCGGACGCCTTTATGATCGATGTGCGGGTCTGGGCTGCGGTGCTGCTGGTGCAGGCGATCCCCTATGCGGCCGCCGTGCTGGTCTCGCTCATCAGCGCCCTGCCGCAGCTGCCAGCACGCCTCATCGGCCCCTTGGCCGAGATGCGCGACAGCAGTCGCTGAGGACAATCATCGAAGGTGGCGCAAACAAACGCGCTCGGCTCAAGGCGCGGCATACGGCTCCGGTGCTGGCCGAGCCAATAGAAAACCTTGGACATAGTCGACCGCGTGCCCCTGCAGCCAAGCCAGATCCTCGGCCTGCTCCACACCCTCGGCCACCACCTCGATGCCGAGATCATGCGCCATCTGGGTCACGCGCTCGATGATGATCGCCTGCACGCGATTTTGACCCACTCCGTCGACCAAGGAGCGATCGAGCTTGACGAAGTCGGGGCGCAGGCTGGGCAGCAGACCGAGCCCGGCGTAGCCGCCCCCAAGGTCATCGAGCGCGACCCTGAAACCGGCATCGCGGTAATAGCGAAGCACGTTCGCCAGATGATCGGGATCGCTGATCCGCTCGGTCTCGATGACCTCGAAGACGATGCGCTCACGCTCCAGCCCGGCCTTCTCAACGGCGGCAACGGTGGTGCGCAGACAGTTCATCGGGTCATAGACCGCAGCCGGGGTGAAATTGATGAAGATCTGGCTGCTGATTCCATGCGCTGCGGCATTCTGTACGGCGGTGATGCGTGCCAGGCGATCCAACGGAAAGACCAGATCGGCTTGCGCGGCGAGTTCGAACATCAGGCCAGGGGGCACTGGGGCCCCTTGATCGTCGATCCCGCGCAGCAGACATTCATGGGCGAAGACCCGATCGGGCTCGGCGACATGGAAGATCGGCTGGAAGTGGGTCGTGACGCGCCGCGCGTGCAGCATGTCTTGCAGCCAAGCGCCGCGTCCACGCGCGATGTAGGTCTCGAGGCTCTCGACCTGCCCCAACTGCGCGAAGCCAGGCTCCCCCTCTCCGGCCATGAACAGGGCTCGGCTGTCACGCGCCTCGGCCCGGGTCGTCTGCTCAGCGAGCAGGGTCGCCAAGGCGGCATGGCGCTCGCCGCCGACGGGGATGATCAGGCCCGTTTGATCCGGGGTCTCGGTGCTCGCGAGGGCGTTGGCCTTCAACGCGGCGCGCAGCTTCTGCTTGGTGTGCCCGAGCGGCGGCCAGATGAAAAGTCGCCCGGACTCCTGACGTGGTGACTGCGGAAGACCGCAGCGCTCACAGTCATGTTCGTTCGTCATTAGAAACGTTCCGTCATGGCTCGTGCGATTAAAAACGAAGATCGAGCGTCGCGCCCCCAAAAGGCGCCGGATCGTAGTTGGTTTTATCGATGAGGCCACCGTCGGCGTCCTCAAGCCGCAGCTCGCCGGCAAACTCCACACCAGCAATCACGCTCAGGCTCAGTTGTCCGCCAAAGCGGCGAGTCGCGCCGAGATAGACCGGCACCGAGGTCTCCTGCCCGATGCCGCCCACAGCAATGCCCCTGTCGTCGAGCCGAAAGCGCGCCTTCTCGTAACGCGCACCGAGCTTCAGCGCCCAGCGATCCGAGGGGTGCCAGTCCAGCACCAGCCCCGGCCCCTGGGTCGCGGCGAAGCCACCCCCAGTGCGCAGCGCCAAGGTCTCGGTGAGCTTCCAGTCGATGGCGAGGATCGGGAACCAATCGGTCTCATCCTCAAGCGCGGAAAAGACCCCAAAGCCGGGGCCGATGCTGAGGCGCTCATTGACCCGATAGCTCGCTGCGGCGAGCAGGCCGGCAGTCTGGCCATCGTCCAGATCAGCGCCCTCCTCGGCGAACCAGCGGATCGTTGGCACCGCAAAGAGGTTCCAGCGCTCACTGGCCTTCCAGTTCAGGCTGCCGCTCAGGCGCAGGTCGCGCACATCGGACCAAGGATCCAAGCCACCAAAGCCCGTCGAGCCGTGAAAACGATAATCGCGCTCGTCATAGCCCAGCGACAGCCCCAAGCGCAGGTCGGGCGCCACCGCGCGATCCGCCCCAAACCGCACCGACCAGGCATCCACATCGACCTCGCCGCCGGCGTCGATGTCGGTCTGCCAACGGTGCAGGGCGCCGGACTCGAGGCGCAAGCGCCAAGCATCGGCGCTAGGCTGCGCGCTCGCGGGCCCCATGGTCAGCAGCGAAGCCAACATCGGCAAGGCGAACAAAGACTCGGACCAGCGCATACAGGAGACATCCAAATGACAACGAACGGCAATAAGACGAGATTGCAAGCGGCGGAGAGTATAACGCCGAACTCTCTATGGTATCGATCCAGGTTTTCGATTTCGGTTCCCGCCTGCGAGCCCTTACCCTAGGAGCCCAAATAACACCTATGCCGTGAGGGAAAGCGGAGACCCATGCGCATCTTCAATCAAATCAATCTCGGAAACCTCAAGGGCGACCTCTTCGGTGGCGTGACTGCGGCCGTGATCGCGCTGCCGATGGCGCTTGCCTTCGGCGTCGCCTCCGGCGCCGGCGCCGAGGCCGGCCTCTATGGTGCCGTGCTCATCGGCCTGTTCGCAGCGCTGTTCGGCGGCACGCCCACGCTGATCTCGGAGCCGACCGGGCCGATGACTGTAGTCTTCACCGCCGTCATCGCCACCATGATGGCGGCCAACCCGGAACAAGGCATGGCGATGGCGTTCACGACCGTCATGCTCACCGGCCTGTTCCAGTTGACGTTCGGCCTGCTCAAGCTCGGGCGTTACGTCACCATGATGCCCTACACGGTGATCTCCGGCTTCATGTCGGGCATCGGCTTTATCCTGATCATCATTCAACTGCCAGCGCTGCTCGGCCACCAGCCCCCGGCCGGCGGTGTCCTTGGAGCGTTGACGGCACTGCCCTCACTCATCGCCGAGGTCAACCCCGCCGAGGCGGCGCTCGGCCTGCTGTCGCTCGCGATCCTGTTGCTGATGCCGAAGCGCTTCGGGCGGATCATCCCGCCGCAGCTCCTGGCGCTGATCGCCGGCACCCTGGTGGCGGTCTATCTGCTGCCAACCCTGTTCGAGGGCGATCCCTATCGCGCCATCGGTGCCGTGCCCGGCGGACTGCCCTCGATCCAGATGCCCACCTTCAGTACGGGTCAATGGCAGACCATCATCATCAATGCCTTGGTGCTGGCCTTGCTGGGCTCCATCGACGCCTTGCTCACCTCGGTGATCGCCGACAGCTTGACCCGCACCCAGCACAACTCAGACAAGGAGCTGATGGGACAAGGCCTCGGCAACATGGCGTCCGGCCTGTTCGGCGGCTTGCCAGGCGCTGGCGCCACCATGGGCACCGTGGTCAACATTCAGGCCGGCGCGCATACCGCACTCTCCGGTTTGACCAGAGCGGTGATCCTCGCGGTCGTGGTGTTCGGGGCCAGCGGCTTGGTGGAACCGATCCCAAAGGCCGTGCTGGCCGGTATCGCGATCAAGGTCGGCCTCGACATCATCGACTGGAGCTTTCTGCGACGCGCGCATAGGGTCTCGATTCGCGGCGCGCTGATCATGTACGGCGTCATCGCCATGACGGTCTTCGTCGACCTGATCACCGCCGTCGGCATCGGCCTGTTCGTGGCTAACGTGCTGACCATCCGCCGGCTGGCCGATCTGCAATCGGAAGGCGTGCGCGTGCTCGGGTTACCGCATACCGAGGACGGTTTGAGCTGCCCCAATGCCAATCCCGAGGAAGAACGCATCCTGCGCGATCCAAGCAACGGTGTCGTCATGCTCTGCCTCAGCGGACCGCTGATCTTTGGCGCCGCCAAGGCCGTGACCCGTCAACAGCACGAGCTGATCGAGGCGCGCTCATTGGTGATCGATATGACGGATGTTCCGCATCTCGGCGTGACCACCTCGCTCGCGGTCGAAGAGGTGCTGCGCGGGGCGCTCGCTCATGGCTGCCGGGTCTATCTCTCCGGGCTCCATGAGCAGCCGCGCAAACGCCTCAATAACCTCGGCCTGGCCAAGGTCATCCCCCTCGATAACTGGATCGACGCGCGCTCCGATGCGCTCAAGCGCGCCATTTCCGAGCGGGCCGGACAGATCCGCGCCTAGGCCGGCCGAGCGCCGGCTCTCTCCCAAGCTTGAATCGCACCCAATGGACCGAGAGGCAAGGACGCCTCACAATACCTTCGAGACCAGCTTCACGGTCGGATCATTGCGATCGGTTTCGACTCGAAAGCCGAGCGATTTGACCAGCGCCAGCATCCGCGCATTCGCACTCAAGACCTCCCCCTCCATGATCCGCAGCCCCTTGTTGCGCGCGTTTTGCATCAACGAGCGCATCAACCGGGCGCCAATCCCGCGCCGCCGGCAGGCATCCGCGACCACGATCGCGAACTCGCAGGTATCGCCGCCCGGATGCGCCATATAGCGCGCGACACCAACCTCTTGTTCTTGTCCCCCGCCCCCGGTGTCAGGCGCTCGAATCACCCCAATCAGCGCCATCTCGCGGTCATAGTCGATCTGGGTAAAACGCACCAGCATCTCCGGCGACAGTTCCTTGATGGTCTGCATAAAGCGAAAATACTTGGTCTGGTCCGAGAGATTGCGTACGAAGTCCTGCTCCATTTGCGCGTCCTCGGGGCGGATCGGGCGGATGGTCAGATCGGTGCCATCCGGCAGCGGCACCTGCTCGATCAGATGCTGCGGGTAGGGATGGATGGCCATGTGCCCATAGACCGGCATCTGCGGCGGGCGGTAATCGACCTGGACGCGGGCATCGACGGCTATCACGTCCAGATCATTGCCGATCAAGGGGTTGATCTCCAACTCGATGATCTCCGGCAGCTCGCAGACCATCTCCGAGACCCGCTGCAGGATGCGTGAGAGCGCCTGCCGGTTCATCGGCGGCATGTTGCTGTAGGCACCCATCAGCCGTGCCACCCGCGTGTGCTCGATCATGGTCTGGATGATGAAGGCATTCAGCGGCGGCAGGCCGAGCGCTTTATCCTCGAGCACCTGCATGTCGGTGCCACCGGCACCGAAGCTGATCACCGGGCCGAAGATCGGATCGCGCACCACCTTGACCATCAGCTCGCGCGCGGCGCGGGTCGGCACCATGTGCTCGACCGTCACGCCCTGGATCTGCGCCTGTGGCCGCAGCTTTTGCGCGCGTTCTGTCAGCTCGGTATAGGCGCGGCGAATGCTCTGCGCGTCATTCAATCCTAGTCGCACGCCGTCGACATCGGACTTATAGCGGATATCCGGCGAGTTGATCTTCATCACCACCGGAAAACCGAGCGACTCGGCGGCGATCAGCGCCTCGTTCGGCGAGCGCGCCAGCACCGCCTGGGTGCTGTTGATGCGGAATGCCGAGAGCACCGCCTTGGCCTCGATGGTGCCGAGCACCTTGCGGCCCTCGGCCATCACGCCTTCGATGATCAGCCGCGCGCCCTCGATATCCGGCCCGAGCTGCTGCGACAGCGGCCCCGGTGACTGCATCAGCAGCATCCGATTGCGGCGCTGCTCGGCGAGGAACGACATCGCATCCACCGCCACCTCGGGCGACTCGAAATGCGGTACACCGTGTTCGGCGAAGAGCGCCTGCGCCTCGGCCACGCGGCTCTCGCCCATCCAGCAGGTCAGCACAGGCTTACGCGTTTTCTTCGCGACCTCGATCACCTGAGTCGCCACAGTGGTCGGATCACTGGTCGCCAAGGGGGCCATCAAGGCGATCACACCATCAACACCCTCGTCAGCCAGGCAAGCCTCGAGCGCATCACGATAACGCTGCGCCGAGCCATCACCCATCACATCGACGGGGTTGCCGTGCGACCAGTGGTCCGGCAGCGTCTCCTCAAGCTTCGCGCGCGTGGCCTCACTCAGCTCGGACAAGATCAACCCGTGGTCGACGGCCCGATCCGCCGCCAACACGCCGGGGCCGCCACCATTGGTGACCACAGCGATGCGATTGCCGGCCAGACGCCGGCCCGCACCGAACACCTGCGCCGCCGCGAACAACTGCGCCAGCCGCTCGACCTGCACCGCGCCACCACGCTGGAGCACCGCGCGAAACACCTCGGACGAGCCGACCCAAGCCCCGGTGTGCGAACGCGCCGCGCGCGAGCCGGCCGGATGCCGACCGGTCTTGACCACGACCACCGGCTTCAGCCGCGCCGCCGCGCGCAGACCGCTCATGAAGCGACGGGCATCGCGTACCCCCTCGACATAGAGCAGGATGCTCTGGGTCTGCGGATCGAGCGCCAAATAATCGAGCACATCGCCGAAATCGACATCGGCCGCCGCGCCAAGCGAGACCACCGCCGAAAAACCCAGCCGACGCGGCCCGGAGCGATCCAGCATCGCCGCGCAGACCGCCCCGGATTGCGAGACGAGGGCCACGTTGCCCGAGCGCGGCAGGTCATTGCCAAAGGTCGCATTGAGTCCGTGCGAGGGCCGCATCACGCCCAGACAATTCGGCCCCAGCACCCGAATCCGATTACGCCGCGCCGCTTCGACCAGCCGATCCTGCAGCGCGCTACCGCGATCACCCTGTTCGGAGAAACCAGCCGAATGCACCACTGCGGCACGCACCCCAAACTCGCCGCATTGATCCAAGACCCCCGGCACCGCCTCGGCCGGGGTTGCGATCAGCGCGAGATCGACGTGCTTGTTGAGCGCGGCCAGATCCTTCCAGCAGGGCTGACCATCGACCGTTTCATACTTCGGATTGATCGGATAGCAGGGGCCCTTGAAGCCGCCGGCGAGGACATTGCGATAGACCATGGCGCCGACCGAGCCCTCGCGATCACTGGCACCAAAGACCGCGACCGCATCGGGAACGAAAAGCTGGTCGACATCGGAGAGTCGCATCGGCTGGCCCCTCCTGGGGCGAATCGGGTAACAAAGCAAAAAGATGACAAAGCGATTAAGCTTTCGGACTACCGTCCCGAGCACCTGAGTAAGCGCCCCATGAATCTGGCCTTTATCTCTCACCAAGACTGCCTCGAGCACAAGATGGGCGCGCACCATGTCGAGGTGCCGGAACGCCTGCACGCGATCTCGGATCGCATGATCGCCTCCGGCATGGAGATGCTGGTGACCCATTATGACGCGCCCAAGGCCAGTCGTGAGCAACTCTTGGCGGTGCATGAGCCGGCTTACGTCGACGCCCTGTTCGAGGCCGCGCCGAGCGTCGATGATGTGCTGGTCTGGGTGGATGGCGATACCGCCATGTGCAGCGGCTCGCTGAGCGCGGCACTGCACGCGGCCGGGAGCGCGATCCTGGCGGTCGATCTGGTGATGAGCGACCGTCATCACGCCGCCTTCTGCGCGGTGCGCCCGCCCGGTCATCATGCCGAACGTGCGCGTTCGATGGGCTTTTGTTTCTTCAACAATGTCGCCGTCGGCGCCGCGCACGCGATGAACGAGCATGGACTCTCACGCATCGCCATCGTCGACTTCGACGTCCACCACGGCAACGGCACCGAGGACATCTTCGCCGGCGATGAGCGGGTGTTGTTCTGCTCCAGCTTCCAGCATCCGTTCTACCCCGGCTCCGGCGCTGGTCCCACAGCGCCGAACGTGATCAACCTGCCCCTGCCCTCCCGCACCAACGGCGAGGCCTTCCGCGCCGCGATGGAGGAGCACTGTCTGCCGCGACTGGAGGCCTTTGCACCGGAGTTGATCATGATCTCCGCTGGCTTCGATGGTCATGCCGAGGATGATATGGCGCATTTCATGCTGCGTGAGCCGGACTATGCCTGGATCACCGCCCAGCTGCGCGAGATCGCGGTTCGCCATGCGCATGAGCGCATCGTCTCTTGTCTCGAAGGCGGCTATAGCATGTCGGCGCTCGGGCGCAGCGTCGCGGTGCATATTGATGAGTTGATTGGGCATGGCTGACCGCACGCAAGCCCGCTGTTGTGTCCACCAGGGTGAACAGTGCTAGTCAGGGCCGAAGGCGTCCTTGATGGCGCAGAGGAATGCGGCGGCCCGCTCGACGACCCAGCGCGCTCGATCCGGATCGATCTCCTCGCCAGTATAGTCGGCAAGCAGACGCATGCGCTCCACCTGGTTCAGCGCGCGGCCAAGATCGGCCGGGATGCGTCCGGTCTTCACCAGATGCTTGCCGAAGGCGCCGATCAGCCCACTGTGCGTGCGGGTCTCTGCGGGGTGCGCAGCGGCACTGGAGAGGAGGAGCGCGCACCCTGCGCGGCATCGAACATGGCGTAGTAAGCGCGGTTGCAGGCACCTTCGATGTCGCCATCCGCCAGCAACAGCCAAGCAGAATCGAGCGCCCGATCCGCTTTGGCGAGGTAACGCTCCGGCGTCACAGGGGAAGCCCTTCATGGTGGATGTGCTCAAGCAGCGCCGGGTTCGAAAAGCGTTCCGGATGCGCCCACTCGTCCTGCCAGAAAGGGATGGCCTCGACCAGGAGGCCCGTTTCCAGCATCACGTCGAAGGCGATATCGGCCAGATGCAGCGCAACATCGACCCGGCAAGCGTGCTCGCCTGCCAGCAACACCGCGACATCAGCGTCGCTGTCGGGCCGTTGCTCCCCGCGTGCGCGGCTGCCGAACAGCACCGCGCCCACCACGACGCCTGGTAGCGTCTGCGAGGCCTTAGCACGGCCCATGAAGCGCTGAACCGCTTCTCTGGTGGCGGCATCGATGCCGTTATGATCGCGGAGTTCGTTCATCAGGTTGAATCACTTGCTGTGGGTCAATCCTCTTGCGCTGAGTCTGAGATAATCGGTCATCTTGAGCAAGCAGCCCGAAGCACACCACAGACACCATGCCCACCACAGCCCTCGTCTGGCTGCGTCGCGATCTGCGGCTTGGCGACAATCCTGCCCTCGCGGCGGCGCTCGCTCGCTGCGAACGCGTGATTCCGGTCTATTTCCATGCGCCCGACGAAGAGGCACCGTGGCAACCGGGTGTGGCTTCCTGCTGGTGGCTGCACCAGAGCCTGTGCGCGCTCAGCAAGCATCTGCAGCGCCTCGGTAGCCGGCTGATCATCCGCCGGGGCGAAAGCCTGGCGACCCTGCGCGCCTTGATCGCAGAGACCGGCGCCTCCCAAGTGCATTGGAACCGCTGCTACGAGCCGGCGCTCATCGCTCGCGACAGTCGGATCAAACAGGCCTTGCGCGCCGGCGGGATTGACTGCGCGAGCCACAACGCGGCACTGCTCAGCGAGCCTTGGGCACTGAAGACCGGCGGTGGTGATCCCTACCGCGTGTTTACTCCCTATTGGCGCCGACTCGGACCGCAGCTCGCGGAGCGCGCGGAGATCGCGGAAATGTCCGCGCCAGCACCAGCCGCAGCACTAGACGCGCCACCAACCGCGCCACCGGAGACCTTGCCGCCGGTTCCAAATGAGATCGACGGGCTCGCTGTCGAGGCACTCGCGCTGCAGCCGAGCACCCCCTGGGATCAGGGTCTGCGCGAGGCTTGGCAGCCGGGCGAGGCCGGCGCGTGGCAGGCGCTCGAGCGCTTCTTCATCGACGCGATTTGCTCCTATCACGAGGCCCGCGACTGGCCGGCGGAGCCTGGTACCTCCAGGCTCTCGCCGCATCTGCACTTCGGCGAGATCGGCCCGCGCCAGATCCTGGCCCGGATTCGCGAGGCCCACCTTGGCTCTGGTTCCGGCCCCAGCTCCGGCTCTGATTCAGTGTTCGCCGACCAGGCCATCGCCGAGCCTTATCTGCGCGAACTGGGCTGGCGCGAGTTCAGTCACCAACTGCTCTATCATTTCCCGCAGACCCCAAGCGAGCCACTCAATCCACGCTTCGCCGACTTCCCCTGGCGCAGCGGCGACACCGAGCCCCTGCTCAAGGCCTGGCAGCGCGGGCGCACCGGCATCCCTATCGTCGATGCCGGTATGCGAGAACTCTGGCACACCGGCTGGATGCACAACCGGGTGCGGATGATCGTCGCCTCACTGCTGACCAAGAACCTACGCCTGCCCTGGCAAGAGGGCGCGCGCTGGTTCTGGGATACGCTAGTCGACGCCGATCTCGCCAATAATACCCAGGGTTGGCAATGGAGCGCCGGCTGCGGCGCCGATGCCGCGCCCTATTTCCGCATCTTCAACCCAGTGCGCCAAGGCGAACGCTTTGACGCAAACGGGCGCTATGTGCGGCGCTGGTGCCCGGAGCTGGCCAAGCTGCCTGACAAGCTACTCCACCAGCCTTGGCAGACCCCAGCGAGTCTATTGGCCCAATGCGGCCTCCGCCTTGGCCGCAATTATCCGACTCCGATCGTCGACCTGAAGGAAAGCCGCGCCGAGGCACTGGCTGCTTATGAACAGGTTAAGGGCAGTGGTAGGTCTTAGGCTGATCCCCGCGCTGGCTGGCTCCAGCGCCGATCCGCGCGCGACGAGCGCTTCGCCGACCTCAATGGCAAGCCAGCACGCCAAGCACCACCGCTGTTCGCTCTCACTCGAACCTGAGGAGCCCATGGTTATGAGCCGTCCACCCGATGTTGCAAGACGATCGCTCTGAGCCACAACTTCGATGCACAAGAATGCCACCTCAAGAGACCGCATGGCTGAGCCAGGTAACACCCAACCGAGCAACCCCCAACCGGGCACCGGCCTGCGTTGGACCGGCTGGCTCCTAATCCTGCTTTCGCTCATCATCCTCGCCGTGCATCGCTTCGAATATCAGCTACCATCCTTGCTCGTCGATCTGTTCGGCGCCGATCCACCCAAGGCCGATCTGGTTCTGGTCGAGAAAGGCGCCCGCAGGCTGTCCTTGGTCCGGGATGGTGCGGTCTATCGCCAGTGGCGCATCAGCCTCGGCTTCAATCCCATCGGCCACAAGCAGCGCGAGGGCGATGGCCGCACACCCGAGGGCCGCTACCGATTGGACTGGCGCAACCCGGATAGCTGCTGCTTTAAGTCACTGCATGTCTCTTATCCCGACGAGTCCGACCGCGCCGCAGCCGCCGCCCGTGGCGATAATCCGGGCGGGCTGATCATGATTCACGGCCAGGTCAACGGCCAAGGCTGGCTCGGCTGGTTCAATCAATACCGCGACCACAGCCACGGCTGCATCGCGCTGCGCAACGGGCCGATGGAGATCGTCTGGCGCGCCGTCGCCGACGGCACGCCCATTGAGATTCGCCCCTAAGAGGCCCTAACCGAGTGCACTCGACCCGATCCAAGTCAGTCTCTTAAACGCGCTGCCCAGTCATTCTGATCAAGCTAGAAACGGCAGTTGACCGCTTCGTCATAGACACAACGGCTGAAATGCATGAAAACACTGAGCAGGTCGCAAGCTCAGCTTCTGGTGCGCGTCGATCAACTGCCGTTGCCAGGATAAGGCCTCTGAGAAGGCTCCTCCTCAGACCAAGGTCTAGGCTGTGTCACCGCCTGGTTCACGAGCAGATGGGCGACGATCTCGGCCGGATCATCGAGCAGGCTGACCTCGACCTCGCCCGGCGCTACCGTGCCGGCGTCGTAGAGCTGCGTCATCACCGCATCGACCATCGGTTGCCAGAACGCCCTGCCAGCGGCCACGCACGGGAAGGCCTCGACCTTACCGGTCTGCATTAGCGTCAGGGTCTCGAACAGCTCGTCCAGGGTGCCAAAACCGCCAGGCAGGAAGATGAAGCCCGAAGAATATTTAAGCAGCATGACCTTGCGCACGAAGAAGTAGTCGAAGGTCAGCACCCGATCAAGGTAGGGATTCGAATGTTGCTCATGCGGCAAGCAGATATTGCAGCCAACGCTCATGCCGCCTGCCTCTTGAGCACCGCGATTGGCGGCCTCCATGAGGCCTGGGCCGCCGCCGGTGATCACCGTGCAGCCGGCTCGCGCCAGCTCGGCGCCAATCGCCTGCGCCAACCGATACCAGCGATGGCCTTCAGGGAAACGCGCCGAGCCAAAGACCGTCACGCTGCGCCCCAGATCGCGCAGGCTGCGGCAACCCTGGACGAACTCATTGAACACCGTGACGCCACGATCGAAATCGGTGAGCAGATCATCGGCACCGCGCAGTAGCTCAAGCTCACGCTCCGACTCCGGCGCGGTTGGTTTCGCCTTGTGGTTGTGCATCGTCACGACTCCACTCGCTAGCCGCTCAGCTCAACGCCTGCTTGATACGCTCGATCTGACGCCGATGGGTGCTGTTGTGAATGGTCGCGAGCGCGTGCCACTGCGCCGCCGAGAGCGAGCCGAACCAGGGATGCGGCAGCCTGGCTCCAGCGCGCAGATTGCCCAGTTTGTCAACGATGTCGGTGTAGCGCTCGACCAGGGTGGCCAGGTCGTCGATCTGCTCTGGACCGGCCTCCGGCACCGGCTTGACCTCTTCGATCTTGACCTGGGTGCCGACCACGCGGCCGGAGTAGAGCTGGGGCAAGATCGCGGCGATGGCGGTGTTGACGATCACCAGATGCTCGAGCGTCATGTACACCGACCAGTCGCGGCTACTGTCCTCGATGCCGATGAAGCGCTCGATCCGCACCCGCTCACGCCCCTGCGCCTCGCTCAGGCCGCGCGCTACCGCGATCGTGCGCTCGGCCTCCTGGCGAAACATCTGCGTCAGCCGGTCCTTGCCGATGAAGCCATCCGCCGCGCGGATGCCCGCTCCGAGCAGCGTGCGCTCGAACCAGCCAATGCCGGCGCCCGGCAGTTCCAGTGGTGGCTGCGGCACCGGATTCATGCGCCACCTCCGGAGGCGCCCCTGCCCCGTGTTAAAACCGCTTGCGCCTTGCCCTTGCTGCTCCCCTGCACCTTTGCCCAGGTATCACGCAGGGTCACCGTGCGATTAAAGACTGGACGCTCGGGCGTCGAGTCTGGATCGACGACGAAATACCCCTCGCGCTCGAACTGGAAGCGCGTGCCCGGCTCCGCCTTGGCGAGGCTTGGCTCGAGCATCGCGCCACTGAGGGTGCGCAATGAGTCGGGATTCAAATCCTCGCGAAAGTCGCGATCGCCAGCGCCAGGCTGGGGAACGGTGAACAAACGGTCATAGAGCCGCACCTCGGCGCGGACCGCCGTCTCAGCCGCGACCCAATGGATCACCCCCTTGACCTTGCGCCCCTCCGGATTCTTGCCGAGGGTATCGGGGTCCACCGAGCAACGCAGTTCGGTTACCGCCCCATCGGCATCCTTGACCACTTCGTCACAACGGATCACATAGGCGTTACGCAATCGCACCTCACCCTCGGGGATCAAGCGTTTGAAACCCTTCGGCGGCGTTTCCTCGAAATCGCTGCGGTCGATGAAGAGCACCGAACCCAGCGGCACCGCGCGCGATCCCACCGCCTCGTCCTTCGGGTGATTGCGTGCCTCTACCGCCGCCGGCGCGTCAGCCGGCAGGTTGGTCAGCACGACTCGCAGCGGATCGAGCACCGCCATCGCGCGCGGCGCGCTGGCATCAAGCTCGTCGCGAATCGCACTCTCGAGCACGCCCATCTCGACCAGGTTATCGGCCTTGGTCACGCCAATGCGCTCGCAGAAGCCGCGCACCGCGCCGGCCGTGAAGCCGCGCCGCCGCAGCCCGGCGATGGTCGGCATACGCGGATCATCCCAGCCGGCAACGATCCGTTCCGAGACCAGTTGCGTCAGCAGCCGTTTGCTCATCACCGTGTACTCGAGATTGAGCCGGCTGAACTCGATCTGGCGCGGCTGGCAGGGCACAGAGACATTGGCCACGCACCAGTCGTAGAGCGGGCGGTGGTCCTCGAACTCCAGCGTGCACAGCGAATGGGTGATGCCTTCCAGCGCATCCGAGATCGGATGCGTGTAGTCGTAGGTCGGGTACAGGCACCACTCGCTGCCGGTCTGATGATGGATCACGCCGTGGCGGATGCGATAGAGCACCGGATCGCGCAGATTGATGTTCGGCGCCGCCATGTCGATCTTCGCGCGCAGAGTGCGGGCGCCGTCCGGAAACTCGCCGGCGCGCATGCGGCGGAACAGATCCAGATTCTCGTCGACACTGCGGTTGCGGTACGGGCTGTCGCGCCCCGGCTCGGTCAGGGTGCCGCGATAGGCGCGCGTCTCCTCGCCGGAGAGGTCGCAGACATAGGCCAGACCTTTCTCGATCAGCTCGAGCGCAAAATCATAGAGCTGCTCGAAATAGTCCGAGGCAAAGCGTGCCTGCCCGCCCCAATCGAAGCCGAGCCAGTGCACATCGGCCTTGATCGCCGCGACGAACTCCGGGCTTTCCTTGCCCGGATTGGTATCGTCGAAGCGCAGGTTGCAGACCCCGCCCAAGTCCTCGGCCAAGCCGAAGTTGAGCACGATCGACTTGGCGTGGCCGATGTGCAGATAGCCGTTCGGCTCGGGCGGAAAGCGTGTGATCACGCGGGCTTGTTGACCGCTCGCCAGATCATCCTGGACGATCTGACGGATGAAATTGGTCCGGGTCGGCGTCGAGACAGAATCAGCCATAGCAAGAAGCACCCAAGGCCCGATCGGCGGGGATCACCAGCCGCGAGCGAAAAACCCCCAGCATACTGGCTTGCCGCCCGTCATTGAACCCTACATTTGCCAGTACGCCTCAGGACCACTACCCTGTCGCCAGCTCGGCACAACGGTGGCTTGCCTATCGCTTGATCATCGCTGGCCGAGAGTCCGCACGCTCAATTCATCACCCACGGAGCCAGATCATGCAGAGAGCTACGTCGATCCTTGCCCTCGCGATTGCCGGAACCTTCGTTACTGGCAGCGCCCTCGCCCAAGAGGCCGCGCCTGCCGGGACCGAGGCCAAGCCCGCCGACGCCTTCATTCAGCAGCTCGACAGCGACGGCGACGGCAAGGTCAGCCTCGAGGAGGCGCTCGCACCGCAGAAGCCGCGCTTCACCGAGACCGATACCGATGGCGACGGCTTCATCAGCGTCGAGGAAGCCGGTACCGCGTTCAACGAGCAGGTTCCGGCCGAAATGCTCGAGGCGATGAAAGAGCGCGGTATGCCGGACCCTGGCGAGACCTTCGTCAAGAACCTCGATCAGGACGACGACGGCCAAGTGAGCCTGGAAGAATTCGAGCAGCCGACCATTGACTCCTTCCAACGCATGGACGCCGATGGCGACGGCTTTGCGACCAAGGAAGAGGCGACCGCGTTCTTCGACGAGATGCAGCGCCAAATGCAAGAGCAGATGCAAAAGATGCAGCAGCAGGGTGCGGAGAACCCGCACCAGTAAGTCCCTGCCCGCAGGCGCGGCCAGGGACGGCGCGCATCGCCCGGGGGCGGGCCGCAGCGATCGCTCGGCCCTGCCCCGCGCCGTTGAGCGCCTTGGTGTCGACCGACTTAGGCGATCTGCACCAGTTCGAGCTGGAAGGTCAGATCACGGCCAGCGAGGGGATGATTGCCGTCAACCGTGACCGCCTCCTCGTTGAAATCGGCCACGGTGAAGCGCAGCGTCTCGCCGTCCGGTCCCTGTGCCTGCAGTAGCAGGCCCTCGGTGAGTTCGATCTCCGGCGGGATGGCACTGCGCGGCACCTCCTGCACCATGGCCTCGTTGCGCTCACCATAGGCCTCTTCGGAGGCGAGCGTGACGGTCTTATTCTCGCCGAGGGCCATGCCGACCACCGCCTCCTCGAAGCCGCTGATCATCTGCCCCTGCCCGAGGGTGAACTCGAGCGGCTCTTGGCCACGCGAGGAATCGAATTCGGTGCCATCGGACAAGGTGCCGGTGTAATGGACTTTGACGGTATCGCCGCTTTTTGCTTCAGACATAGGATATCTCCAAGATGGGTTCGGATTGAGGTGCATGGCGGCCCGCGCCAGAACAGGCACGAGCGAGGATGTTCCAGTCACCTTAGACGAGCCTAGCCCCGAGCGCAAACCGAAGCAGGACATCGGCAGCCCTGAGCCCACCCCCAGATCAGTCTCTAGCCAGCCCCTGGCCCCGCGCCAATGCACTCGCGACCTGGAGGCGCAAGCCATAGGCCACTGGCTGACTGATCATCAGGCTGAAGGGCAGCCAATCGCGCCCACGACGAACGAAGCCAGCATAGGTGCTGACACCCCGCAGCGTGCCGGTCTTCGCGCGCACATCGGGGTCGTTATCCTGCTGTGGCAGCAGCGCGCGATAGGGTCGCAGGCGCTCTAGCACATCGAGCATCTGTCGTCCACTGAGCCGGTTGCCGCGCGAGAGGCCCGCGCCGTCTTCGATGCGAAACGCACGCCAACCGAAGGTCTGCCGCGCCCACTGCTCCACTGTCCGCTGAGCGTCGGCCATGCGCGCCCGCCCCTCGCGCTCGCCGAGCAGCAGGAACAGGTCATTGGCGACGAAATTCGTCGAGTACTTGAGCATGTTCCTGATCACTTGCTCAAGCGTCAGCTGGTTGCGATGGGTATGGATCAGCCTCGCCGAGGTTGGCACCACTCCAGGCGCGGGCAGTCCCTCGACGCGGATACCACCCTGTTGCAGCTTCGCCTTCAGGACCTCGCCGAAGTGTGCAAGCGCGGTCTCGCCATCGACCAGATTGACCCGATGCTTGCCGTCCCCGAGCCCGCGTCCAAGCCGTTGCGCGGTCGGGGTGAGCGGTGTCTGCGACTCGGCGCTCTGGATACGCCCACCCGCGACCAGCAGGCTGACGGTATTGAAATTGACTGCGAGCGCGGTCACTGGCGCGTCATAGGGATTGTTGCTCGACGAGCGCCCGGGGATCAGCACTTGCGTTCCGAACAGTTCGGCATCCAGCCCGATCCCCTTCACGGAACGCACGCCGGCCGCCTTCAGGGCAGCAACGACGCGATCCAATTCCTCCGAGACCAGATAGGGATCACCGCCCCCGCGCACCCAGAGCCGGTCATCAGGCCCCATGTAGAAGCGCGTCTCGAAACGATGATCCAGTCCCCAGCGCTCGATCGCGGCTAGGGCAATGACCAGCTTCATGGTGGAAGCCGGCACCAGCGGCCGATCGGGCTGCTCGGCGATCAGCAGGCGCTGCCCATCGCTGAGCACCAGGCTCGCCTCCGGCAAGGCTAGCACCTCCTCGACCGGTCCAGCCAGGCTGGTCGCGAGACCGGAGAACCAGAGCAGTGCGCCGACCAGTAAGACCCTGACTAACACCTAGGCCTCCGGCTCGAACGCCAATGACACCGAGTTGATGCAATAGCGCAAGCCGGTCGGTTTCGGGCCATCCGGAAACACATGCCCGAGGTGCGAGCCGCAGCGAGCGCAGTGGGCCTCGGTGCGGCGCATGCCGTGGCTGCCATCGGTCTGGGTCTCGACTGCGAACTCGGCGAGTGGTGCGTAGAAACTCGGCCAGCCGGTGCCGGAGTCAAACTTCTCCTCGGAGCCGAACAGCTCGGCCGCGCAGGCCGCGCAGTGATAACGCCCAGGGGTCTTGGTGTCGAAATAGGCACCGGTGAAGGCCGGCTCGGTGCCGTGCTCGCGCAACACCCGGTATTGCTCGGCGCTGAGCTGTTCGCGCCATTCGGCATCCGTCTTTTCGATCTTGTCGGTCATGGCTTCGCCTCGCTGAACAGTTGATGACAAAGGGCTGCTGGGCTGCTGACCTTGTGGCCGCCTCTGGTTGAGACGGCCATCCCTGCGTCGTTATACTCGCTGGCCGGACAGGGCGCCGCTGGGCGCTCGCCACTCGCCTGGATACCGCTATGCCCATCAGGTCCTTCCAGCCCCCAATACGCACCTTGATGGGGTCCGACCCCACCGATGTCTACCCGCACGTGCGCTCGGCTTTGTTACGTCGCACCTTTCGAGGCCGTATCGCCAGTGCTATCGCCCGTGCGCGGCGTACTCGATGATGCGTCGTTCCTCACGCCCGCTGGCCGCCCGCTTGATCATGGCCCTCGCCGCAGTCGGCCTGTTCCTAGTCGGTTATCAATGGGGCAATCAGTTCCAGCGTGACCATGAGGCAGCGTTACGCATCGACGGCGTCCTCTTGCGCGCGCCGACTGCGCTACCGGAACTCAACCTGCGTGGTCCCCAGGGGCCGGTCACCAACGCCGATCTACGCGGCCACTGGTCGCTGATCGCCTTCGGCTCGCCCGGCAGTGCGACCGGACACCGCAGGGTCGCTCGCCTGATCGAGGTCGCGAACCGAGTCGCCGATCAGCCCGATCTGCGCAAGGATCTTCGCCTACTCCTGATCAGTGCCGATGACATGCCCGGGCTCGCGCGCGATTTCGAACAGCTCACGCCCAATCTACGTGTGCTCAGTGCTAGCAGCCAGGCGCTGAGCGACTTACGGGACGCACTCGGCGCTGGTCGCGCTGCGCCCGCCGAAGAGAGTGCCACCACGCCGCCACCGCTGTTCCTGGTCGGCCCCCAAGCGCATTTGGTCGCCCTCTTTACTGGTGCGCAGCCCGCTGCCAGCATCGCCGAAGACCTGAAGACCCTTGCCACAAGACCCGAGGCCCTACCGAGCGAGCCAGCTCCCGGTGAATCAGCCCCGAACGAACCAGCCCTAGGCGAGCCTAATCCACGCGAATCAGTCACGAACGAATCGGAAGCCAGCGATGCGCCAACCTAATGCCCAAGGTCTCGGCGCGCGCCTGTTTGTCGGCCTGCAATACCTGCTGCCGCAGCATGCGCTGTCGAACGCGATGTTCTGGCTGACCCAGCGGCGCTGGCCGGTGGTGGTCCATTGGATCATCCGACTCTATGCGCGGATCTTCCACGTCGACCTGAGCGAGGCCGCCGAGCCTGACCCGCGCACCTATGCGAGCTTCAATGCCTTCTTTACACGCGCCCTGAAGCCAGGCACTCGCCCCTGGCCGGCTGCGACCGATGCCATCGGCTGTCCCGTCGATGGGCGCGTCAGCCAGGTCGGGCTGATCGACGACGACCGGCTGATCCAAGCCAAGGGCGTTGACTACCCGCTCGCCGCCCTGCTCGGCGGCAACCACGACCTTGCGACCAGGTTCCGGGGCGGTCTGTTCGCCACCCTCTATCTCTCGCCGCGCGACTATCACCGCATCCATCTGCCGCTCGCGGGCCGGCTGAGCGCAACCATCCAGGTGCCGGGCCGCCTGTTCAGCGTCAACCCGACCACGGTTGCCAGGGTGCCGGGGCTGTTCGCGCGCAATGAGCGTGTTATTTGCCTGTTCGAGACCAGCGTTGGAGACATGGCTGTGATCCTGGTCGGGGCGATCTTCGTCGGCAGCATCGAAACGGTCTGGGCCGGGCGCCTCACGCCACCACGCGCGCGCGCGGTCAGCGTCAGGGATGCCGGTGCGAACGGCCCCCGCTTAGCCCGAGGCGACGAGCTTGGCCGCTTCAACATGGGCTCGACGGTGATCCTGCTGTTTCCAGCCGGCGCGGCGCGCTGGGAGCCGTCGCTGATATCCGGCACGGTGGTGCGTTGCGGCGAACACATCGGTCGAGTGTCCGGCGATCAGGTCGGACGGTTATAGCCGCCCACCGACGTCTCAAGCGCGCTCAACCGGAAACGCCAGCACGGCATCGATATGATCCGCTCCGAGCGCGCACATTAAGAGCCGATCCAATCCCAATGCAACGCCGGCGCTCGCCGGCATCCCGCCCTCGAGCGCGGCCAGGAAGGCCGCGTCGAGCGGTGGCTCGGGTTGACCTGCGGCTCGGCGCGCGCTCAGGTTGGCGTTGAAGCGCGCACGCTGCTCAGCGGCGTCGGTCAGCTCATCGAAGCCATTCGCCAGCTCCATGCCGTCGAGATAGAGTTCGAAACGTTCGGCAACGGTCGGGCTGCCCAGACGCAGTCGGGCAAGCGCGGCCTGGCTCGGTGGATAATCACGCACGAAGGTCAGACCGCCGCGCCCCAGCATGGGCTCCAGACACTGGCTCATCAGCAGGTCCAGCCAGCCATCGCGATCCAACGCGAGGCCATCGCAACCGCTGAGCCCAGCCGCCGTGGCGGCCGCTTGCAGCGTCGCGTCATCCGCCGACCAAGGATCGACGCCAAGGCGCTCCTGAAACAGGTCTCGGTAACGAATGACCTCGATCGCAAGCTCGGGCCGATCGAGCAACAGCCGCACCAGCTCGGCGACCTCATCGATCAGCGCGCGCAGAGTCCAGCCGGGCCGATACCATTCCAGCAGGCTGAACTCGGGATGATGTCGGCGCCCGCGCTCGCCATCGCGAAAGACCTTGCAGACCTGATAGATCGGCCCGCTACCTGCCGCGAGCAGGCGCTTCATTGGCAATTCGGGCGAGGTGTGCAGATAGAGCCGTTGTGCCGCCGGCTGATCCGAGCCAGCCCAATGGGTGCTGAACGACGCCAGCGCCGGATCGCTCGCTGCCGCCGCCGAGAGCAGCGGGGTTTCAACCTCCAGCACGCCGCGTGCGGCAAAAAACCCGCGCACCTGTTCGAGCAGGCGGGCGCGGGCGCGTAAGGTGTCGAGCGACGCCGTCGGGCGCCAGTGCGGACTCACTCGTCCTTGGCGCGCGAGACGTAGGAGCCGGAGCGCGTGTCGACCTTGATCATCTCGCCGGTCTGCACGAACAGGGGCACGTTGACCACCGCGCCGGTCTCGAGCGTTGCGGGCTTACCGCCACCGCCCGAGGTATCGCCCTTGAGGCCGGGATCGGTCTCGGTGATCTCGAGCACCACGAAGCTCGGCGCCTCGACACTGATCGGTTGGCCGTTGTAGAGCGTCACGCTGCAGAGATCCTGCTCCTTGATCCATTTCGACGCCTCGCCAAGGACCGCCTCATCGGCGGTCAACTGCTCGAAACTGCTCGGGTCCATGAAGTGCCAGAGTTCGCCGTCGTAGTAGAGGAACTGGAGGTCGGTTTCATGCACATCAGCGGCCTCGACCGAGTCGCCGGACTTGAAGGTGCGCTCCACCACCCGACCGGTCTTGAGGTTGCGCACCTTCACGCGGCTGAATGCCTGGCCCTTGCCCGGCTTGACGAACTCGTTTTCGACGATCGTATATGGATCGCCGTCGAGCATGATCTTCAGCCCGCCCTTGAATTCATTGGTCTTGTAATTTGCCATCAGGTCCCCTTGCAGTGCATCTTGCCATCAAGACGATGGAAATCCGGCAACGTCGAGCCGCTGGGCGCCGCAGCCGGATAGAAAATTAACCTGATATAGTAGCGCGAACCCAACAGCGATGGCAGACCTTGGTGGGGAAATGGTCGTCGAAACCAGCGCTGAGACTGGCCGCAAACCAACTTGGAAACAGGAGCTGGCCGCCGCCTTCACCGATCCCATCGCGCTGCTGACCGCGCTCGAGCTGACCCCGGCGCAGTTGCCCGTGCCGCTGCTGCGGCCCGAGCGGTTTCCGCTGCTGGTACCGCGCGGCTTCGCGGCCTTGATGCGCCGTGGCGATCCGCATGACCCGCTGCTGCGACAGGTCTTACCGCTCGCCGACGAGGCTCAGGCGCGCGCTGGCTTCGTCGCCGATCCGGTTGGAGACAGCGCCGCGCGCCGCGCGCCGGGGCTGTTGCAGAAGTACCGGGGACGCGCACTGCTGATCGCCACCGGCGCCTGCGCGGTGCATTGCCGCTACTGCTTTCGCCGCCACTTCCCCTATGGCGAGGATGGCGCGCGGCGGGATCGCTTCGCCGCAGCCCTCGTGGCGCTCCAGCACGCCGAGGATATCGAGGAGGTCATCCTGAGTGGCGGTGATCCGCTGATGCTCGATGACGCAACCCTGGCCTGGCTGATCGAGGTACTGGACCGCCTCCCCCACCTGAAGCGGTTGCGCTTGCACACCCGGCTGCCGACGATCCTACCGAGTCGGATCACCGAGCGGCTCTGTGCCCTCCTCGCCGGCAGTCGCCTGCGGCTGGTGATCGTCGCCCATATCAATCACACGACCGAACTCGGCCCCGAGGCCCAGCGCGCCCTGCTCGAGCTGAGCGAGATCGGCGCGCCCCTCCTGAATCAGAGTGTCCTCTTGCGTGGCGTCAACGACGCCGTGACGTCACTCGCCGAACTCTCCGAGGCCCTGTTCGCCAGCTGCGTACTGCCCTACTATCTGCACCTGCTCGACCCGGTCAGTGGCGCCGCGCATTTCGATGTCCCAGAGGCCGAGGCGCGCGCGCTGGTGACCGAGCTGCGCCAGCGCCTCCCCGGCTATCTGGTGCCGCGCTTAGTCCGTGAACGCCCGGGCGAGGCCGCGAAGACGGTGTTGCTCTGAGCAGCTGTCTGAAATCCCAATCGCGGAAGCAGAGTTCCGTGCTTGAACGGCTTCTGGGGTGCCCAATGCCGCATTTCCAGACAGCTTCCGAGACCCTCGTCCGAGGCTAGCGCCCTGTCTCAGGGCTCATCCAGATTCGCAATGCCATGCGGCACATGCCCGGTGGTCACATGCCCTTGGGTGTCGCGGCAGTGGTGTTCCTGATCATCGAAGAAGATATCGGCATCGAACGCGGCCAGGAAGGGCCCCTTGCCCAGCCCATCGAGGAACAGCGATTCATCGATACGGATATTCCAGGCGCGCAGCGTTCGCACCACCCGTTCATGGGTCGGGGCGCCGCGCGCGGTGATCAGCGCGGTGCGCAGCGGCGCCTGATCGATCGGGAACAGCGCCTGAATGCGCCGCAGAGCGACCAGGAAGCCTTTGAACGGCCCATCGGAGAGCGGTTGTTGGGCGGCCGCGACCTCGTTCGCGGTGAAGGCGGCCAAGCCCTCGGCGCGAAAGATGCGTTCGGACTCGTCGGAGAACAGCACCGCATCCCCGTCGAAGGCGATGCGCAATTCCTCGTCATCCTCCGCCGCCGCGCGTGCTGGCGCCGGCAGGATGGTCGCGGCCGCGCAGCCTGCGTCCAGTGCCTGGCGCACATCGTCGCGGTCGGCGGACAAGAACAGATGGGCGCCAAACGCGGAGACATAGCGGTAAGGACTGGCGCCACTGGTGAAGGCGGCACAACGAATCGCGAGCCCGTGGTGACGGATCGAGTTGAAGACGCGCAACCCGGTATCGCTGCTATTGCGCGAGAGCAGGATCACCTCGACCCGTCCGCGATCGCCGAGCCGTTCGTTCAGCGCCAGCAGCTTGCGCGCCAGCGAAAAGGCCACGCCAGGGGCCAGGATCTCGGTTTCATGCGCGACCTGATAGGCGTGATAGGCCTCGACGCCTTGCTCCTCGAAGACCCGATGCGACTCGGAGAGATCGAACAGCGCGCGCGAGGAGATGGCAACGATCAGCCGAATCCTGGGGGCGTCTGCCTGTTCGTCGGCGCCCGCTCGCGTCCTCGGCTCGGTTTCCAGACCCGTTTCCAGACTGGCGTCTGAGCCAGCTCCCAAGCTGGTCTCAGAGCCAGTCTCTATGCCCTCTCCCGCGTCCTTCATGGTGTGGCTCTGTCGCCGATAGAACAGCCTGCGCCCCGACCTACCAAGGGATGAACGAATTCATGAAGTGCATCGGACGACCGATGTTGCGGTTCATCGCCCCGAGATCATCACGCATGTTCGCGGTGGTGAAGGTCATCGACTGCATCGAATGATTCATCGCCTCGATCGAGGATAGCATCGGCTCCAGGGTCTTCACATCCCGCGCCATCGACTCGACGCCAACGGTCATGGCGCGGACATTGGCGCTGATTTGGCCCATGTTGTCCGACATCGACTGCATGTTGCTCGCGAGCACCGTCATGTTCGAGTCGACGCTGATCGCCAAGTAATGCACATCCTTGGCCAGACTGAACACCAGATAGAACCCATAGGCGGCGAGGATGATAAAGGCGAACAGGCTCGGATAGACGATCAACTCCCACCGCCGCGCGCTGGTCTCGAAGGCCTGAGACAGCCGATCCATCGCGAACTGGCTGGCCGCAGGATCACCCCCACCCGTCTCCGCAGCCGGTGTCTTGGTCTCTCGGGGAGGATCTTGCTCGCGCGGACTCTTGACTGTCATAAGAAATCACGACCTCTCTCGTACCACTGCAACCATCAGCGTGGCGTCTTTCGGTCCGCAGCCGGGGGGACTTCAGCCGTATGCCTCTAACTCAAGAGCTGAGGGAATAGGCCCGCCGCCAACGCATAGAACTCTTTCGCGCCTTTACCACGAGGCTCGAGTTCAAACACGGCGAGCCCCTCGCTGAACGAGCGACGAAAAACGGTGCGTTGCGATAGGCGCGACTTCAGAAACCGGATATCCGGCAGCGACACCAAGGCCGCAGCCGTCTCGTTGGTCTCGCGCACGGCATGATGGGTATCGCCACGGTTGATGAAGCCGAGGATCTGCGGCGGGCGTTCGCGCTCGACGGATTTGACCAATTGGATGAAGCGCTGCATCGACCAGATATCGGCCTGCGACGGCGGCACCGGGACGACCACGCGGTCGCAGAGGCTGATTGCCTGCCGCAGCGCCTCCATATCGGCGGTGCCGACATCAATGACCACCTCGGCGTGCTCGCCGAGCGTCTCGGCATCGAGCGCCCCCCGACCCTTGATCTCGAGCACCGGCTCGAACCCCTCTTCTTGCCGCACCTCGGCGACATCGGTCAAGGTGCCCTGAGGGTCGGCATCGAGCAATTGGACATCGACCTCGGCCATCGAGAGCCAAACCCCGAGATTGAACGTGAGGGTGCTTTTACCGGAGCCGCCCTTCAAAGAACCGATGACTGTGATCATCCACTTATGAAACGCTCGTTCTGAGTGACTGCATACTGCGCGGGACGGCTAACGCGGCCATGACTGTGTCGAACCGTCCGACCATGGATCCTCGGCATGGTAACCGAATGCGGTGCCTTCGTCCTGGTAGCTGTGCCAGGGTCCGCGCGGACGATACTCACGCTCATCAAGGCGTGGATAGCGATGATTCTCGGCAACCGAGCGCGCCTGTTCGCGCTCGGAGCGGGGTCGAAACTGCCATCCGTTGCGCTGGTCGGCGGGTTGGGCATCGAGTTTTGGATCATGCCGGAACTCATAGCCCCTGGTTTCCAATGACTCCGATCCCGCGAAGCGCGCACGCCCCCGGTCTGGTTGGCGCCATGTTCGATCAACGCCCTCCGCGCTATCGCGCGAGTCATCGCGCCAGCGATCGGGCGCCGACCAGTCAGCAGGCGCGGGGGCCGACCAACCGCTGTCGGTATCGTAGGGATTCCAGGCCCACCCCGCCGGACTGGCAAGCATCCCAAACACCAGCACCATCAGAGGCACTCGAGCCCGGGCACCCCGAGGCCCGCGTCTTACTTGTGAGCGCACTTGAGCCAAGGGTCTTGATTGCCATCCCATCATGAGTGTTGTCGCTGTTTGCGTTAACCGTTTTCAGAACTGTCGCTATCGTCGGTCTTCAACCGAATGCCGCGCCGCGCTGTCTTCTGCTGCGGCTTGGCTGCGGTTTTCTTCGACGTCGGTTTCGGCGTCGCTTTCTTTGTCGCGGTCTTCTTCGTGGTGGCTTTTTTCGTCGCCGCTTTCTTGGCCGGCGTCTTCTTGCGCCGGGTCGGTGCTGGCACCTCAGCGGACGCCTCGCCCTTTGCTGTCGTCTGTTCGGGCGCATCTGTCGCAGCCGATGATGCTGGCGCGCTGTCTTCAGCATCAGCGTCTATTTCAGAACGTCTTAATGCATTAGGCAGTGGCCCCGATGACCCGGTTCCCCCGGCTGGTCCAGGCTTCCCCGGACCGGCTCCGGGACCAGAGCCGGGTTTGCGGCGTTTTTTGATCATTCCCTTGATCCAATCGAACAGCAGCAGGAACAGCCCGCGGATGGCATAGAGGATCAGCATCAACACACTGCCGATCTTGGCCAGGACACTACCGCGCTTGCTCTGGCGCCGAGTCGCGCTTGAACTGACAGCGCGATATGGTTCCTCGCGGTGCCATTCCTCGCCACAAGGCACCACTGTCCCAGGCGGCGCGCTGGCCACCGCGACCTCGCAGAGATCCTTGCTCGCGGCAACGCAGCCCAGCGGAATCACGATCAAGGTCAAGAGCGTGGAGACGAGCACGCCAGACGACAACGAGATCGCCATGCCCTGAAAGATCGGATCGGTGAAGATCACGCTAGAGCCGGCGACCAGCGCCAGCGCGGTGATCACGATCGGTCGCGTGCGCGTGGTGCAAGCGCGGATCACGGCCTCGGCCACCGGCACGCCCTTCTGCACCTCATGGATCGAGAAATCGACCAGCAAGATCGAGTTGCGCACGATGATACCGGCGAGCGCGATCCAGCCGATCATCGAGGTAGCAGTGAACTCGCCCCCCAAGCCGAGTTCGAACGCCGCCCAGTGCGCGGGAATGATGCCCAGCAGCGTCAACGGGATCGGCGCCATGATCACCAAGGGGATGCGGAAGTTACCGAACTCCCAGACTACCAGGATGTAGATCAGCACCAACGCCACCCCAAAGGCCGCGCCCATATCGCGGAAGGTCTCGTAGGTGACGGTCCACTCGCCGGCCCATTCGAAGCCCGAGACCTGGTCGGAGGGAGGCGGTCCCAGCCAATAGGCCGTTGGGGTGGCGCCATCCGGTGCCACATAGCCCATCTCGTCAATCCGGTTCTGGATCTGTAGCATCGCGTAGACCGGGGCTGCGAGCGTGCCGCCGACATCGGCGACCACATACTCGACCGCGCGCAGATCCTTGCGGTACACGATCGCCTCCTCGGGCACGCGCTCGAAGCTGCCCAACTCGCGCAGCGGAATGGTCGAGCCGGAGTTGGTGCGGATCGGCAAATCGCCTAGGCTCTGGATCTGCGAGCGCTCGGCCAGCGGCACCTGCACCACGATATTCACCGGCTCATGCCCGGCGCGCATCTTCACATCGCCGATCTCGGCGCCCCCAAGCGCCATGGTCAGATTGCGATTGATCGCGTCCACCGAGACACCCCGGCGCACCGCCTTCTCGGTATCGACATCGAAGCGCCAATAGTCGAAGGACTCGCGCAGATAGTTGTCGACATCGCGCGCGCTCTCGGCTTGGGCGAAGATGTCGGTCAGCTCCTGGGCAAAGGCGCGGCGCACCTCGGCGCTCGGCCCATGCACCTCGGCCACCACCGACTGCAGCACCGGCGGCCCCGGCGGCATCTCGACCACGGCGATGCGCGCGCCGCTGGCATCCGCCAGTGGCTGCAACATCTCGCGCGCCTCGACCGCGATCTCGTGACTGCTGCGGCTGCGGTCGTGCTTATTGGTCAGCTGCACCTGCAGCTCGCCCTGCCAGGGATCGGAGCGCAGATAGTAGTGACGCACCATGCCGTTGAAGTCGAAGGGCCGCGCGGTGCCCGCGTAGAGCTGGATCGCGGTCACCTCGGGCATGTCGCGAAGCTTGCCGGCCATCTGATGGGCCAGATTCGCGGTCACGGGGAGCGCCGTGCCCTCCGGCATGTCCAACACCACCGAGAACTCCGGCTTGTTGTCCAGCGGCAGCATCTTCACCGGCACCCACTTGAAGTAGAAGAAGCTCAGCGTGAAGAGGAAGGTGCCCCAGAGCACCAGCTTGAAGATCAGGCGCTTGCGCTTGTACTCGATCAGCGGGGTCAGAATGCGGACATAAAGCCGCTCGAGGCTCTTCGCCTCCCGGTGCTCGCGCTTCTCGGCCACCTCCAAGTAGCGCATCGAGGGCCGCAGCCACTTCGAGATCGCCAGATAGGGCGTGAACACGAAGGCCGCGAACAACGAGATCAGCATCGCCACCGAGCCTAGGGCCGGGATCGGCTCCATGTACGGGCCCATCATACCGCTGACAAAGCCCATCGGCAGCAGCGCGGCGATGACCGTGAAGGTCGCGAGGATGGTCGGATTGCCGACCTCGCGCACCGCATCGACGGCGGTGTACTCATCAGTGCGGCCCTCCTCGAGCCAGCGCCGATAGATATTCTCGATCACCACGATGGCGTCATCGACCAGGATGCCGATCGAGAAGATCAGTGCGAACAGGCTCACGCGGTCGATGGTGTAGTCGGTGATCCAGGCCATGAAGATGGTCATCAGCAGGACCACCGGGATCACCAGCATGACCACGATCGCCGGCTTGAGCGCGCGAAAGGCGGCGAGCACCAACAGGAACACGAAGAAGGTCGCGATGAACAGCTTGAAGATCAGCTCCGAGACCTTCTCGTCCGCCGACTCGCCGTAGTTGCGGGTGACGCTGACCTCGACATTGTTCGGGATCCGATCGCCCTTGATCTCCTCGACCTTGGCGAGGATCGCATTGGCCACCGTGACGCCATTGGTGAGTTCCTTCTTCGCCACCGCGATGGTCACCGCCGGCGCGCCATCGGCCCGCGCGTCACCCTCGGCCGCTGGCCCGCTGTAATAGGCCACCAACTGCTCGGCATCCTGGGGCCCCTGGCGCACGCTGGCGATGTCGCGCACATAGACCGGGACCTCGTTGTGGGTGCCGACCACCAAGCGCTCGATATCCTCGGCGCCTTCGAGGAACGAGCCGGAGACCACCGAGAAGTGTGAACCGCTGGACTCGACACCGCCGGCACTGGTCTCGGCGTTGGCCGCGCGAATCGTACTCGCGACCTCGTCGAGACCGATGCGATAGCCCGACAGGCGCTCTGGATAGGCATCGACGGTGATCTGCTCGCGCCGCCCGCCGACGATGAAGCTATTGCCGGTGTCCTGCACTTCCTTGAGCGACTGCAGCACATCCTGCGCCAACAACCGCAACTGTCCGTCATCGACGTCCGGGCGGCCATTACCGTCGACGTCCTTCGACCAGAGCGTCAGAGTCACGATGGGCACGTCATCGATGCCCTTGGTCTTGACCAGCGGCGGCATCACCCCGGGCGGGATCTTGTCCATGTTGGACGCGAGCTTGTCGTTCACCTTGACCAAGGACGGTCCGACTTGCTCGCCCACCTCGAACTCGACCGTGACCAGGCCCTGCCCGCGCTGTGCGGCGGAGTAGACATGCTTGACGCCTGCGATCTCGCTCATGATGCGCTCGAGCGGCTGCATGGCGAGACTCGACACCTGTTCTGCGGCAGCGCCCGGGTACTGGACCATGATGTCGATCATGGGCACCGAGATCTGCGGGTCTTCCTGGCGCGGCGTCGCGATAAGGCCAAGGAGCCCCATCATCAGCATGGCCACATAGAGCAGCGGCGAGAGCGGTGAGCGGATGAAGAAGCGGGCGGTGCGACCGGCGAGTCCGAGACTGTCGCCATCCATCGAAGCGAGGGTGCGAGCGTCTTCCGGCGCGGGCGTGCGAGGGCTGTCGTCCTGGCTCATAGCATGGGTTTCTTACGTCAGGAGCGGATCGGAGAGCATCTCGGCGAGAGGGGCTCAGCGGCTTGGGCGATCGCCCTGGGACCAGCCCGTGGCAATGCCAGGGCCGGGATTGCTGAGGATGCGCTCACCGGCGCGCAAGCCACTGAGCACCGTGACCCCGCCGCGCGGCGTCGGCTCGCCGACGCGGATCAGGCGCAGATGCGGATTGCCGTCCTCGTCGAGCACATAAACCCCGGGCAGACTGCCGTTGTAGCGGATCGCCGTTCTCGGCACCACCGGATTGACGCGCGCCGGCGCGTTGAAGTCCGGCACCAGCACCTTGGCGTACATGCCGGGCTCGGCAACCCCCTTGGGCAGATCGAACTTGACCTTCACCGTATGTCGCTGCGGGTCGGCCATCGGATAGACCTGCGCGATACGCACCGGCACATCCCCAGACTCGTTCCCATGATCGCTACCCGCGCGCACCGGCACATCCAGCTCGGCGCGCAGCATGGCCCCCTCGCGCAACCCAGGGCGCAGACGCGCCGGCACATCGACCTCGACCTGCAGGTATTCGACATCGGCAAAGGCCAGCATGGGTTGCCCTGGCTGCACCGTATCGCCGACCTCGATGAATTTGCCCACGATCATCCCATCGAACGGCGCGATGGAGCGCGCATCGCGCAGCTTGGCATCGAGCGCGCGCAGCTCGGCCTGCAACTGCATCATCGAGTGGCGCGCCTCTTGGATCTGCGTGCCCGAGGCGAACAAGTCAGCGGACAGTTCGGCATCCTGATCCCGATCGCCGACGAAATCTTCCATCGGGCGCGTGAAGAATTGATCGAACAGGTTCGGCATGCCCATGCCACCGGGCGCGTTGCGCGCGCGCGGCGAGCGCAGCTCGCGCCCGTATTGCACGCTGGCATTGCGGATCTGCGCATCGGCGTTCGCCAACCGCGCAAGCAGCGCATGGCGCTTGGCTTCGAGTTCGCTCGCATCGAGCGAGACCAGCAGCTCCTCGCTCTCGAACGCATCGCCTTCGATACCGGCCAGATACTTGACCCGCCCCGGCAACTGCGCGGCCAGTGTCACTTCTTTATAGGGCACGACGGTGCCGCCCACCGAGACGGTCGGCAGCCCTTCCGCCTGCTTGACCACATAGATATCTTCGATCGTCTGGGCCGACACTGGCGTCACGGCGCTCATCACCACGATGAGGCCTATCGAGAGCATGCGCATAATGAGAATTCCCATAACAGCCTTGATGGTGATCGTCGACGGCATCATGAGCCAAACCGCGAAGTATCCTGAAAATGCCACGCGATATCAAGCCAAGCGGCTATTTAGGCCAAAAAAATCAGCCCCTTAGGTAAGTTGTAAGGGACGCTCTTGCAAGCGCCTACGAACGCCCCCTGAGCACGCCTAAGCCGTTGACGCCGCCAGCTTTGTCAGCAGAGGCCAAGGCCACCCCGACGGTCGCGCGCACACTACCTCAACTTGAAGCAAAGCGTATAGTATCCGCAGCCATTCGGGCTTTCATCCGCGCCCGACCTCATTACCAGAACACCTGAGCCCGCGATGGCCGATTCGTCCGCAAACCCCTCCGCAAACAGCGCCAAGCCCTACTGCTATGAGTACCCGCATCCAGCGGTCACCACCGATGTCGTGCTCTTCACGCTGCGTGAAGAGCGCCTGCAGTTGCTGCTGATCGAGCGCGGCCAGGCACCGTTCAAGGGCCACTGGGCACTGCCGGGCGGCTTCCTCGACATCGACGAGGATCTCGACGCCGGCGCCGCCCGCGAGCTGGCCGAGGAGACCGGTGTCACCGATCTCCCTCTCGCACAGTTCGGCCTCTTCGGCACACCGGGGCGCGACCCGCGCGAGCGCATCCTCAGCGTCGCCTACCTGGCGCTGGCGCCGCAAGAGCGGCTGTCGTCGGTGCGGGCCGGCGATGACGCCGCCGCCGCAGCCTGGTTCCCGCTCGAGGCGCTGCCGGCACTGGCCTTCGATCATGCCGAGATCATCGATGCCGCCCGACGGCGCCTGCTCGAAAAACTGGATGACTCCATTCTCGCCTTTCAACTCCTGCCCGAGACCTTCACCCTCGGCGAGCTGCAACGCGTCTACGAGAGCCTGCTTGATGCCGAGATCGACAAACGCAACGTCCATAGACGATCGGATCACTGCCTTTGACATGAGCGTATGAACACCGCCAACGCCGACCCCCTCATCCGCGACCGCATCGAAGTTCCGCCCCAGCCGACCTGGCCGGCGCTCGACAATGACGCCAAGCGCGCGCTCAAAGACCGCATCAAGCGTCTGCTCGCCGAGCAGGAGGCGGTGCTGGTCGCGCATTACTATGTCGACGGCGACCTCCAGGCGCTGGCCGAGGAGACCGGCGGCCTGGTCGCCGACTCGCTCGAGATGGCCCGCTTCGGTGCCGAGAGCGATGCCAAGACCCTGGTCGTCTGCGGCGTGCGTTTCATGGGCGAGACGGCCAAGATCCTCAATCCCGAGAAGCGCGTGCTGATGCCGACGCTCGCGGCCACCTGCTCGCTCGACGAGGGCTGCCCGGCCGAGGCCTTCAGCGCCTTTTGCGATGCCCATCCGGACCACACCGTGGTCGTCTATGCCAACACCAGCGCCGAGGTCAAGGCGCGCTCGGACTGGGTCGTCACCTCCAGCATCGCGCTACCGATCGTCCAGCATCTGCACGCGCGCGGCGAGAAGATCCTCTGGGCACCGGACAAACACCTCGGGCGCTATGTGCAGCGCATGACCGGCGCTGAGATGCGACTCTGGGACAGCGCCTGCGTGGTGCACGAGGAGTTCAAGGGCTTCGCGCTCGAGCGCGTGCGCCGGCTGCACCCCGATGCCGCCGTACTGGTGCATCCGGAGTCGCCGACCGAGGTCATCGACCAGGCCGATGTGGTCGGCTCGACCACTCAGCTCATCAAGGCCGTGCGCGATCTGCCGAATCGCGCCTTCATCGTCGCCACCGACGAGGGCATCTTCTGGAAGATGCACCAGCTCGCGCCCGACAAGCAGCTCATCGCCGCGCCCACCGCCGGCGAAGGCGCCACCTGCGAGAGCTGCGCGCACTGCCCCTGGATGGCGATGAATGCCTTGCAGAACCTCGCCGTCGTCCTCGAGCGCGGCGACCAGGAGATCCACATCGACGCAGTGATCCGCCAACGCGCGGTGCAGCCGATCCAGCGCATGCTCGACTTCGCCCGAGAGCAGGGCATCGGTGGTGGTCGCGACGGGCGCTGAACCGCGATGAACGCTGAAGGTCACTCGACCGCCGTCGAGCACCTGCTCGCGCTCGATCGCGCCCACGCCTGGCATCCGTACACCTCCACCATCGACCGCGATCCGGTCTATCCGGTGCGCGCCGCGCAGGGCTGCGAGCTGGAGCTGATGGATGGCCGCCGGCTGATCGACGGCATGGCCTCCTGGTGGTGCGTGATCCACGGCTACAACCATCCGCTGCTGAACCAGGCCGCGCGCGAGCAACTCGATCGGATGGCGCATGTGATGTTCGGCGGTCTCACCCATGCGCCGGCGGCCGGGCTGGTCGAGCGGCTGGTGCGGATCACGCCCGCGCCGTTGCAGCAGGTGTTTCTCTGCGATTCCGGCTCGGTTGCGGTCGAGGTCGCGATGAAGATGGCGCTGCAATACCAGCAGGCCATCGGCGAGCACAGGCGCGTGCGCTTCCTGACCCTGCGCTCCGGCTACCATGGCGACACCTTCCACGCGATGTCGGTGTGCGACCCGGTCACCGGCATGCACCAACTGTTCAATCAGGTGCTGCCGCAGCAGTTCTTCGCCCCGGCGCCGGCGCCGCGCTTCGGCGAACCTTGCAGCGATGCCGACATCGCCGACTTTCAGCGCCTGATCGAGACGCATCGCGACGAGATTGCGGCGGTGATCCTCGAACCCATCGTCCAGGGCGCCGGCGGCATGCGCTTCTACTCGGCCGACTACCTGCAGCGCGTCCGCGCGCTCTGCGACGCCCATGGCGTGCTGTTGATCGCCGACGAGATCGCCACCGGCTTCGGCCGTACCGGCCGGCTGTTCGCCTGCGAGCACGCCGGCATCAGCCCGGACATCATGACGCTCGGCAAGGCGCTCACCGGCGGCTATCTGACCTCGGCGGCGACCTTGGCGACCGACCCGGTCGCGCAGGCCATCTCCAGCGCCGCGCCCGGCGTCTTCATGCACGGCCCGACCTTCATGGGCAATCCGCTCGCGTGCGCTATCGCCAATGCGAGCATCGATCTGTTGCTTGGTTCCGGTTCGGGCTCGGGCTCGGGCTCGGGCTCGGGCTCGGGCTCGGACGCAAATTCCGACGGCCAAGGCTGGCAAGCCAATATCGCGCGCATCGATCGCGCCCTCGCGGCGGGTTTGGCCCCCTGCCGCGAGCTGCCCGGTGTCGCCGAGGTGCGGGTGCTCGGTGCGATTGGGGTCGTCGAGCTGGAACAGCCGGTGGCGATGCGTGACATCCAGCGCCGTTTCGTCGAGCGCGGCGTCTGGGTGCGCCCGTTCGGGCGGTTGGTGTATCTGATGCCGCCGTTCGTGATCAGCGATGACGAGCTGCGGCGGTTGACGGCGGCAGTCGTCGAAGTGCTCTCTGTTACTGACCTTGAGTAACGGTCTGCTAGCGTCTGCACTTATAGATTAGATCAAGGCCCAATCGGCATAGGCCGCGAGGCTGGCTGCGGGTCCCGAGTCGTCAGCGGGAAGGTCCGGCCCCGGCGCCTCATCCAGGGAAGACTCGGATGCTGGCTCAAAGGCTCCGGACAAGAGGACACCATCGGTCTCCCAATCCTCCAGTGGCTCGGCGGCAAGGACGCCTTGCATCCCAGCCTCGGCCGCTTCAAATCGGGCTGCGGCGTGTGCCGCGTCCTTCTCCGCACTCGAATAGCCCATCGGGCCGTTCGGTTTCTTCGAGGCGTCTTCGGTTGCGACGAAAGTAAACACCGGCGCCAGGGTATCAAAAGCGCCGCTCGGGGTGAGACCTCCCTCCTCGTTATCCGGCTCCAATTGCCGACTCAGTATCCGTGCAAAAATGGGCGTGAGCGCCGCATTCAAGGTCACGGTCTCGTCGGCGTGCGCATCGGCAAGCGTCTGCATGAAGCGGGTCGCATAGTCGACGGGGTCGAGGGTCGGTAGCAACTCATCCCCTAGCACCAGATCGAGCTTCTCGTTCATGGTGCCGATGGTGACCATCTCGGTCACGGGTTCCTCCAAGGCATCGCCCGAGAACACGACCTCATGCGTCCCCGCTGGAACGGCGAGCTGATAGCCGCCCGCCGCCGAGGTTTGAGTCTCCAGATCCAACTCCGGCAGGCTGACGGTGATACCTCCTAAACCCTCGCCGGGCGTGTAGAAGCGATCCTGATTCAAATCGTCATAAGCCACACCGCCTAAGAAGACCTCATCGCCCGAGGTCGCAAAGCTCTGGGTGATCATGGAGGCTTGGTAAGTCGTTTGGTTATATGAGAACTCACCTAATGACTGACCGATGCCGATCTCTCGAAATTCTTCGTTCAGGAGGTTTTTCCGATGCCCCGAACTGAGAAACAGACCCTCATGCTGATCAAGAGTATACTCGGTGAGATCGTCCGGTAAGGTTCCCGTCGTGCCCATCCAGGAAACATTCTCTCCCCAACTCCAGGGTGGGGTGAACTCATAGCCGGCATCCCCCATCCGGTCTCCTGGATCGGAGTCGTCCTTGCCCGTGTGACTGAAGGTATTGGTTTCCAGCATCCAGTCGCTGTGATCACGCGCGGCGTCGATCAGCAGCGGATTGCTGAATACAGGCTGCATGGACATGCCAGACAGGGTGCCGGGGTCCAGTCCCTGGCTCAGATCAATCCCATACCGGGCCGCTTCAGCGAGCGGTTGGGTCCGGGCACGATTGATCAGCTCGAGCATGAATTGCTCGTAGATGGTCGGTTGAGTCATGCTCACTGTTCCAAAGTCAATCACTAAAGTTTAGGTCCGACGTCTGTCCAGGGTTACTCGGGCTGCTGCCGGGGGCCCGCAACTGCGGTACGGTGAGAATCACCTTGGAGGCAATGTCGATGGCGCCGACGCCAGCAAAGGCACTATCGGCGACCTGCGAGAGGTTGAGCGTGCCGTTGCGCACGCCCAGCGTGCCGCCGTTGAGCTGGAGCGAACTGTCCGCAGAGAGCGTCAGCACCTGATCCTCGCCCTGGAAGTTGACCGTCAGATCGCCACCTAGGTCCAGATCGAGCTTTCTCGCGGCGCTCAGGGCCATGCCTTCGGGTACGTTAAGGGTCAGGTCGCCGTCTCCGCGCACAGATCGAAAGGTCTCGACTAAGACCTTCATGTCCAGCTCGAGGTGGGCGCCATCCTCGCCGCGCAGCACAGGGGTTTTCGCGGCCTCCAGGAGCGCTTGATAGTCAAAGGGGCTGGCGATACCGCCCCGATTCTCGGGCGGCGTCGCGACAAAGGTGAACACTTGCACAAGCGTATTGAAGGCGTTGGTGACGTCTAGCGTGCCATCGTCTTTCACGGTGACTTGGCGGCTGAGAATGCGCCCAAAGATGTCCCGCAAGCTGGTGTTAAGCTCGACCCCCTTCGCCAGCAAGCTCCTGCATGACGGCGTTCGCGTAAATCTGTGATACGTTGGACATGGTCGTCTCTGCTCCAAAAAAATTAACCAAACATCATCTAAGCGAATGCGCAGGGTCACTGATGCCCGATCGCCAAGGCCTCCCTGCGTTCCCATGAGGGAACATACGTAGTCTAAGCGCGCCAAGGAAGACGGGCCAAAGCGATTTCGCCCAGATTCAGTGCCGAACGCCAAGGCCGTGCCAAAGCCGTGTGCGCCGCGCTTGAGTTGCGGGGCTCACACACTCAGATCGATCTGCTGCGTGGTGCCCACGGTATGGTCCGTGCTCAGATACAGACCCGTCGCACGCACGGCGCCAAGGTCGGCGTTTTGCTGCCCACGCAGCTCGAACGGGGTCGCAATGTGGGCGGTGGAGATTGCCGCGATGCCGGCTTCCTCAAGCGTCAGCAGCTTGCCGTCGCCGCCGGCCTCGGGCAGCCACAGGTAGAGTTGCTCACTGGCCTTGTCGGCGGCGTCGATCCAGCCGTTGCCATCCTCATCGAGCGCCTTCAGGTCGGCGTAGCCGTCACCGCTGAGGGCGCCGAACAGCTCCGAGCCGTCATTCACGCGCCCGTCGCCGTTGCGATCAAACGCCAGATAGCCGCTGCCGCCGGTAAGCAGCGGTAGCGTATTCAGCTCGCCATCGGCATTGAGGTCGAATTGGAAGCGTTGATCGCGCAGTTGGGCGGCGGTCCCGGAAAAATTGATCACCAAGGGGTCTTCGCGCTGGGCGGCGCCCATGCGGATCTGCGTATGGCTGACCTCGCGATAGGAGCGCTGCATCTCGAGTTGCAGGTCGAAGCGGACTGTGGCGCCGTCCGCCGTGCGAATCACGCCGCGCGCGGAGAAGGTGGTGGCTTCGTGCTCTTCGAGCGAATGGGTCCGGGTGTAGTCCAGCGAAAATGCCGGCTCCGGCTCGCGAATCGACAGCCGGACGCGCTGACCGTCAATGGCGACCGGCTCCTTGGCCAGCTCCTGCGGCGGCGTTTCGGGCGCCGCCGTTTCGAGCCGGAACAGGCTGAGCGAGCGGCCGCTCAGATACTCGACCAAGGCGATCAGCAACTGGTTGGCCGGGTCTTTGCGCGCCTCATCCATCGCGGTTTCCAGGCAGTCGGCGCAGGTCTCACCGCTGGTCTCACCATTGGCCGCATCACCGGCGGCTCGGTCCTCGGCGCTGAGCGCCGCCCTCTCCGCCGCCGCGCGCGCCTGTCCCTGGAGCGAGATCAGTACGCGACCGGTTGCCTCCCGGCCCCGGTCTGGCGCTGACTCGATCGGTGCGACGCGCTCGCGGATACTGATCCGCAAGCGTTCGCTGCTGGTTTCAACTCGGCTATAGCTGTGACTGGATGCCAGAGACAATTCGCTGCTGACGATGCTCATGATGGTGACCTCGAACGCTGCAAGGCGATGGAAGGGAGCCTATTGACTTCTGAGCATATCGGTCGTCAGAGGGAAAACTTGATCGCCCGTTCGATCGATGCGCGAATCCTTCGTTACACGAGGGCTACCCATCGCGCAATTCCGGCTGAGGTTCGCCTTCCAGGTTGAACGTATAGCGACGCTCGGGACCCTCGATGCGGCGAATGGTTCCGGCACGCAGCGGGAAGTGCCCGGCGGCGCGATCGCGGAAGTAGAGCCGCAGGGACTCATAGATCACCGGGAAGGCGATCTCGTCCCAGGGGATCTCGGACTCGCGCATCAGTTCGGTCTCCAGACTTTCGCTGCCCGGCCCGAACTCGGGCGCGAGCAGGCGCGCGCGAAACAGCATGTAGACCTGATTGATGTGCGGCAGGTTGAACAGCGCATAGAGGGCGCCGACCTCGACCCGCGCCTCGGCCTCTTCCAGCGTCTCGCGCGCCGCGCCCTGCTGCACCGTCTCGCCGTTCTCCATGAACCCCGCCGGCAGGGTCCAGAGCCCATAACGCGGCTCGATGGCACGCTTGCACAGCAGCAGTTGGTCCTCCCATTCTGGAAGACAGCCGACCACGACCTTCGGATTTTGGTAATGGATGATGCCGCACTCGACACAGACGTGCCGCGGCATGTTGTCGCCCTCGGGCACCCGCAGGGTGACGCCCGCCCCACATTGACTGCAATATCGCATCAGTGACACTCAAACAAACGGATCAGACGGCGATTCTACGCCCTTGCGCGCCAAGACTCCGCGCGCGTGATGAGGCTGACATATCCGCCGCGCCCGCGAGCCATTACCATGGGAGTGTCGGCGCACCGGCATTGGCATTGGCATCGGCACCAGCCCGCGCGCACCACATCCGACGACGTCTTCGACCGATTAGGAACCTTCGCTCCATGGCAGCACCGCATTATCGTACTCAAGCCGGCGACTGGGGCCTCTCCGGCGCCACCTTCGCCGACAACGGCGTCAACTTCTGTTGCTTCTCGCGGCATGCCACCAAGGTCGAGCTGCTGCTGTTCGAGCACGAGGACAGCCGCGAGCCGATCCAGATCATCGAACTCGATCCGCGCGAGAACCACACCTTCTTCTTCTGGCATGTGCTGGTCGAGGATCTGCCGGATGGGATCTGCTACGGCTGGCGCATCGATGGCCCGAGCGATACGCGCGAGAGCGGTTGCCGGCATGATCCGGACAAGCTCCTGCTCGACCCCTGGTGTACGACGGTGAGCGATCGGCTCTGGGATCGCGCGGCCGCCTGTCGCCCGGGCAGCAATCTCGCCACCGCGATGCGCTCGGTGCTGATGCGCGATGAGTACGACTGGGAAGGCGATCAGCATCTGCATGTGCCGCTCACCGAGGCGGTGATCTATGAGCTGCATGTTGGCGGCTTCAGTCGCCATCCCTCGGCGGATACCCAATACCCAGGCACCTTCCGCGCCATCATCGAGAAGATCCCCTATCTCACCGAGCTGGGCATCACCCATGTCGAGCTGCTGCCGGTGATGGCCTTCGATCTACAGGACGTGCCACCGAAGACCGCGCAACTGGGCCTGGAGAACGTCTGGGGCTACAGCACGCACAGCTTCTTCGCGCCGCATCCGCACTATGCCTGCGACCCACGCCACGCGCGCGATGAGTTCCGAGATATGGTCAAGGCGTTGCATCGCGCCGGCATCGGCGTCATTCTCGACGTGGTCTACAACCACACCGCCGAGGGCGGCGCCGACGGCCCGATCATCCATTTCAAGGGCATGGGCAACGAGGTCTTCTACCACCTCGATTTCGATGACCTGAGCCAGTATCGCGATTACACTGGCTGCGGCAACACGGTGAACTGCAACCATCCGCTGGTCACACGCTTCCTGATCGACTCGCTGCACTATTGGGCGCGCGATATGCACGTCGATGGCTTCCGCTTCGACCTCGCCAGCGCCATGGCGCGCGGCGAGGACGGCACCCCGGAATACCACGCGCCGGTGCTCTGGTCGGTCGAACTCTCGCCCGAACTCGGGCGCGCGCACATCATCGCCGAGGCCTGGGATGCGGCCGGGCTCTATCAGGTCGGCGACTTCCCCGGCTTTCGCTGGGCGGAATGGAATGGCCATTATCGCGATGTGATACGCGCCTTCGTGCGCGGCGATGGCGGCCTCATCGGCGATGTCGCCACCCGCATCGCCGGCTCCAGCGATCTCTACGAGAGTCGCGGTCGACGGCCGGCGAACACGATCAACCTGATTACCTGTCACGATGGCTTTTCGCTCCACGATCTGGTCAGCTACAACGAGAAGCACAACCAGGCCAATGGCGAGGACAACCGCGATGGCCATGATCACAATCTGAGCTGGAACGGCGGCGTCGAGGGGCCCACCGACGACCCCAACATCCTGGCGCTGCGCAGCCAACAGGCGCGCAACTTCATCGCGCTGCTGCTACTGAGCCAGGGCGTGCCCATGCTGCTCGCCGGTGACGAGTTGCTGCGCACCAAACAGGGCAACAACAACACCTATTGTCAGAACAACGAGCTGTCCTGGATCGACTGGCGCTTGGCCGACGAGAACCGCGCCATGCTCGACTTCACCCGCGCCATGGTCGCCTTCCGGCAGCGGCATGCGACGCTGCGGCGCAACCATTTCCTCACCGGCAAGCCAACGCATGCAGGCGGCATCCCGGATATCCGCTGGCACGGCGTCAAGCTCGACAACCCGCGCTGGGGCGACCCCGATGCCCGAGTACTGGCCTTTACCTTGGCCGGGCTCGAGCCCGATGAGCCCCACCTGCATGTGATGATGAACATGTGGAAAGAGGCAATGGAATTCGCATTGCCGCCGGTGCCTGGCCGCCGCTGGCACCGCGCCATCGATACGGCACGGGCGCCTTATCTCTGGTCACTGCACGATCAAGCGCCGTTGGATCGCGAGAGCCTGCGCGTCGGCACTCGCAGCCTCGTGGTGCTCGAGGCACGCTGAGCCAGATGTGCGCCAACCGGTCTCAAGCCATGGGACCGGGCGTCGGTCCACCCCAAATCCTTGCGACAATCACGCTAGAGAGAGGAGATGCCAGCATGCAACTCGGAATGATCGGCCTCGGGCGCATGGGCGCCAACATGGTGCAACGATTGATGCGCGCAGGCCATGAGTGCGTCGTCTACGACACCGACCCCAACGCTGTTGCGGAACTTGAGAAAGAAGGCGCGACCGGCAGCACCGATATCGCCGACTTCTGCGCCAAGCTCAGCAAGCCGCGCGCAGCTTGGGTCATGGTCCCAGCGGCTGTGGTCGACAAGATTATCGACCAGCTCGAACCGCATTTAGAGGCCGGCGACATGATCATCGACGGCGGCAATTCCTATTACCAGGACGATATCCGCCACGCCAAGCGCATGCAGGCCAAGGGCGTCCAGTTCGTCGACTGCGGCACCAGTGGCGGCGTGTTTGGACTCGAGCGTGGCTACTGCCTGATGATCGGCGGCGACACCCAGGCGGTCGAGCACCTCGATCCGATCTTCGCCGCGCTGGCCCCCGGCGCCGGGGCGATTGAGCGCACCGAGGGCCGCAGCGGCGACTATGATCGCGCCGAACTCGGCTATCTGCACTGCGGACCGAACGGCGCCGGTCATTTCGTCAAGATGGTCCACAACGGCATCGAATACGGGCTCATGGCCGCCTATGCCGAGGGCTTTAACATCCTCAAGCATGCCGGCGCCGGCCGCGCCGATCACGCCGTCGACGCCGAGACTGCGCCGCTCCCCAATCCGGAGTTCTACCAGTACCAGATGGACCTGCCGCGCATCGCCGAGGTCTGGCGGCGCGGCTCGGTGGTCTCGTCCTGGCTGCTCGATCTCACCGCCAACGCCCTCCATGACGACCCGCAGCTGGAGACCTTCGGTGGTCGCGTCTCGGACTCCGGCGAGGGCCGCTGGACCAGCATCGCCGCCATCGAGACCGGCGCCCCGGCGCCGGTGCTCACCGCCGCGCTCTATGAGCGCTTCACCTCGCGCGGCGAGGCCGAGTTCGCCAATCAGTTGCTCTCGGCCCTGCGCTTCCAGTTCGGTGGTCACCACGAGAAGCCGGAGGCCTGATGGAACCGCAAACCATGTCGTTGAACCACACCGGTTTCAACTCCGCGCCACCGGCACCGCCCAACGTGATGATCATCTTCGGCGCCGGCGGCGATCTCACCAAGCGCAAGCTGATCCCCTCGCTCTACCACCTCTGGTCCGCTGCGCTGCTGCCAGAGAGCTTCGTCATGCTTGGCCTCGACCGTCTCGACCTCGACGACGCGAGCTTCCGCGACCTGATGTCGGAGCACCTGCACGAGACCTCGGGCGAGGCGTTCAAACCCGAGATCTGGGCGCAGGTCGAAGAACGCATCCACTACATGAAGATCGACATGCTCGAGGGCTCGGAGTATGAGCGTCTGTGCGAGAACCTGAGCCGCATCGATGCCGAACGCGGCACCGAGGGCAATTATCTGTTCTATCTCGCCATCCCGCCGAGCATGTTCGGCGCGGTGACGGATCATCTCGGCGAGGTCGGGCTGTTGCACGAGACCGAGGACGACTGGCGACGGTTGATCATCGAAAAGCCGTTCGGACGCGATCTCGACTCGGCGATTGCCCTCAATGAGGATCTGCACCGGCACCTGGACGAGGAGCAGATCTATCGGATCGACCACTATCTGGGCAAGGAAACGGTGCAGAACATCATGGTGTTCCGCTTCGCCAACAGCTTCATCGAGCCGCTCTGGAACCGCAATCACATCGACCATGTGCAGATCACCGTGGCCGAGTCGGTCGGCGTCGAGCATCGCGGTGCCTACTACGAAGAAGCCGGCGCGCTGCGCGACATGATGCCGAACCACCTGCTGGTGCTGCTCGGCTTCCTGGCGATGGAACCGCCGAACTCGTTCGATGCCAAGGCGATCCGCGACGAGGTGAACAAGGTGCTGGATGCGATCCAGCCGCTGACGCCGGAACAGGTGCTCACCCATGCGGTGCGCGGCCAATACAGCGCCGGCACCATGCCCGATGGCGAGCAGGTGAAGGCTTACCGTACATCGCCCGGGGTCAAGCCCAACTCGCACACCGAGACCTTCGCCGCGCTCAAGCTGACCATGGATAACTGGCGCTGGGCTGGGGTGCCCTTCTATCTGCGCACCGGCAAGCGGCTCACCGCGCAATACACCGATGTGGCGATCCACTTCAAGAAGGCGCCGACCATCATGTTCCAGGATACCGATGTCGACGAACTCGAGGCCGACAAGCTGGTGCTACGCATCCAGCCCAACGAAGGCATCCAGATGAGTTTCGGCGCCAAGGTGCCGGGGCCAACGATGAAGATCGGCACCGTGAACATGGACTTTTGCTACGAGGACTACTTCGGCAACAAACCGGCCACCGGTTACGAGACCCTGATCTACGATTGCATGAAGGGCGATGCGACCCTGTTCAAACATGCGGACACGGTCGAAAAGGGCTGGGAGATCGTACAGTCGGTGATCGACGTCTGGGCCGCGCTGCCGCCGCGCGAGTTCCCAAACTATGTGGCTGGTACCTGGGGTCCGACCGCTGCCGGCGACATGATCAAGCGCGATGGGCGCCAATGGCGGCGCATCGAGACGCCAAAGGCGCACCCGCGCGGCTGAAGCTCGCTCCTACTGGCTTAACCTTGCTGGGCGATCCAAATCAGAACCGGCGGCTCGGCGTCGATCAACTGCTCGGGCGCGAGGAGCATGCCGTGATCGAGCCGCCAGGCGAGGATGGTGCGCTCGTCGACGCGGTCACGGCGCGGCGCTCCGAGCCGCGTGGTCAGCTCCGCAACCAAGATCTCATGCCAGCGGCCCCGATAATCGATGCGCACCGCAGCGAGCGCGTCATCCTTCCAGTCGAGCTGCGCCTGCCGCGCCGGAATGCCGTTGAACGAGCCGATCTGCGCCTCGCAATGGCGCTCACCGAGCGCGGTCGATACATCGGCGCAGTTGAACGCCACGCGCGGGAACTGACCGAGCAGGACGTCCTCGTCGAGCCCGGGACGGAGCTTAGCGACGGCCAGATTGAACGGCTGATGGCCAAACAGGTGCAGCAGGAAGAGATCGCTGCGGCGCTTGCCGTCCTCGGTCAGCACCAGCCAGATGAAGGGACCGGCGACCACGCAGAGGGCAAGCAGCAGCTTGTAGGTCTTTGGCAGCTTTAGATTCATCGCTGATAGGTGCCGATCAAGGTTGCCTGCTCGATGATATGCCCGCGCATCGCGCGCTCGAGATCAGCCTTGGTCGGCCGCAGCAGGCCTTGCAGCATCATATCGAGCGCATAGAGCTTGTGGACATAGCGGTGGCGCCCAACCGGCGGACAGGGCCCCCCATAGGCAGTGCGGCGCCAGTCGTTGATGCCCTCGCCAATGGCGATCGCGAGCGTCGCCGGCTCGAAGGCCTCGGGCAAATGGGTGAGCGTCGGCGGCAGATTGTAGAGCACCCAATGCACATAGGTGCGCTGCGGCGCCGCCGGGTCGGGCGCGTCCGGGTCATCGACGATCAGAGCCAGACTCTGCGTGCCCTCGGGCACGCCGTCCCACTCCAGCGGCGGCGAGCGATCCTCGCCATCGCAGCTGTATTTGACCGGGATCGCCCCGCCCTCCGCGAACGCGCTCGATCGAATCGTCAACGGCATGATCACCTCGATGCAGCTAAAGGAAACGGCAAGGATTGAACGCTAACAACGACCGATTGTACAGGTTGCAAGCCATCACACCGCCCAGCGTCCCCTCCCTTGATCAACGGCAATCCGGCCGACGCCACCGCCACTCCCAATGTGCGAGAATCACGCCGCCGCGCGGGATGATCGCGACAGACGCACCGAGACAGGCGCACCGCAAGGCCCTTCGACACCATCATTGCCGAGCCAACTGTACGCAATGTTTAGCAACGAACGCCTTGTGATCCTCGACGCCGATGGCACCACCATCGACGCCTTTCGCGCCATCGAGAAGGCCTTTACCCATCTCGGCATGGACATCGGCCCGCTCGAGCGCTTTCAGAAGCGGCGCAACCTGTTCAAATACATCGGCGGCTTCAAGGAGATGCCGCAAAACCTCAGGCGCCAGATCGGCCCGGGACGGCGCACCAAGCTGATCGACACCCTGACCGAGGTCTACCGCGAGGAGGCCTGCATGTTCGATGGCATCGAGGCCCTGGTGCATCGGCTTGCGGCGGCCGATGATGTGCGCGTCGGGATCGTCACCCGCAACATCACCAATGACCCGGTGGTCACCCTGACCAAACTCTTCGATCGACACGGCATCGAGCCGGATCTGCTCGACTTCTTGGTGCATCTGCCCCTGAGCGAGGACAAGCTCGGCTACTTCCGCCAGACCCGCGAGCGGTTCAACATCAACCCGGCCCGCGCCTTTGCCTGCGGCGACGAGGCCAAGGACTTTCGCGCCGCGATCAACTCCGGCATGCACCCGTTCATGGTCTCCTACGGTTTCGAGGACTTCGAGCGGCTGCACGGCAAGCAGGAGATCCCGGCCGAGGTCATCAGCCGCTCGCCGGACGAACTGGCCTGGCGCGTCCTGCACGCGCTGCAGCTCGACCCGGAGCCAGTGCTCGGTTTCGGTTCCGTGACCGCACTACGAGCAACCGACGCCACGCCTATCGCTCATTGAGCGGTAGCGGGACACGGTAGCAGGACGGCAGCGCGCGCGTCTGCGTCCGTTTACGGAACGTCTTGACGCGGCCGCCCGTAGGCAAGGGCGAGTAGCAACGCGCCGCCGAGGAGCATGGGCAGGCTCAGCAGCTGACCCATGGTCAACCAGTCGAACGCCAGATAGCCGATATGGGCATCGGGCAGGCGCACGAACTCGACGCTGAAACGGAACAGGCCATAGAGCAGCAGGAAGAGCCCCGCGACCGCCATCATCGGCCGTGGCCGGCGCGAGAACCACCACAGGACGATGAACAATACCAGGCCTTCGAGACCGGCCTCGTAGAGTTGCGAGGCATGCACCGGCAGGCTCCATTCGGCATCGAGCGGCAGCCCGGCGCAGTACGCTGGGAAACGCTCGCAGGGCAGGCGCATCCCCCAGGGCAGATTGGTCGCATGCCCCCACAGCTCGCCATTGATGAAGTTACCGATGCGCCCGGTCAACAGGCCGATCGGCACCAGCGGGGCGATAAAGTCACCGACCGCAAACACGCGCATCCCGTGCTTGCGCGCGAACAGCCAGATCGCCAGGATGACGCCGATCAACCCGCCGTGGAAGGACATCCCGCCCTCCCAGACCTTGAGCAGGTTGAGCGGATTGGCCAGGATCTGGTCGAAGCCATAGAACAGCATGTAGCCGAGGCGACCACCGGCGATGACGCCAATCACGCAGTAGAAGGCCACATCGTCGACCAGTTCGGCGCTCCAGCCCGAACCCGGTCGTGACGCCCGCCAACGCCCGAGCAGCCAGGCGGCGGCAAAGCCGATCAGATACATGAGCCCATACCAGTGGACCTTGAGCGGGCCCAGGGCGAAGGCGACGGGGTCGATGGCGGGATAGGTCAACATGGGCGCGGATAGTAGCATGAGATTATTACAAGCCGACGGACAGCTCGATCTCCAATGCGCGCAGGTCGGCACCGGCACGCCTGGCGAAAAGTCGGAGATCTTCGCTCACCATCGCCCAACAGCGCGGCCCGATCCGCTCCGGCGCGCCGCTGAGTTCGGTCTCGAAGCGCATCCGGCGCCCATCAAAGGCGATGCGAATGCCGAGCATGACCGGATGGGGATCGCCCCCCCCTTGAGTATCCGAATCCGCCTCGCCGTCGGCTGAGCGCGGATGGATGGCGACACTGATCTCAACCAGCTCGGTGGCCAGGCGCGGGGTATTGGTCTCGACGCGCGTCAGCGTGCAATCCGGGTTGCGGCAGCGTTCGCGCAACGCAAACGAGAACTCGCGATCGACGAATACGCCGATCGCGTGCTCGAGTTCCTCGAGCTGGCGCTGACAGCGGCGCAGGCGCTTCGGATAGGCCGCATCATCGCGCAATTGCTCGCGGATGACCTTGCGCAGGCGGTCGAATCCCTTCGGCAAGGTGCCGCTATGGAAGCCGCGACACATGAGCCGGCGCATGGTCTCGGCATGCGCACCAACAATGGCCGGTTCGACCGCGATCGCGGGCGTCTGATCGGCCTCGGGTGAGGCACGCAACGGCTCGCGATGGTTGGCCTCGTAGAGCTTCCAGTTCTCCTTCAGCTCCCAGACTAGGAAGCCGAATAAGCCGGGCAGCAACACGATGGTCAGCGTCACCAGCGGATAGGCGACCACCTTGGGCAAGACCGACTCGGTGACCTCGACGAAGGTCGTGGTAATGGCGGGCAGGAACGGCAGCAGCAGCTTGTGGCCGATGGTCACGATCGGGAAGTGCTTGACCGGATTGACCTGCGGCTCCACCAGCACCGTGACATAGAACTGGATCAGGGCCTCGGAGAGGCGCCAGAGCGGCGCCAGCAGGGCCTTGAGGGCGAGACTGCTCCAGCGCTCGCTGAGATGATGCGTGAGCCCCTCGTCGACGCGGTGCAACACCTGCGAGAAACGGCGCGTCACCTCCTTGAAGAAGAACAACAGTTGCTGGATCAGTCCGATGAACAGCGTCTGATTAATGCGCTGCAGGTAGGTCGCGATGTGCGTGCTCAGATTATCCAGGAAGCGGCGCCCAGCCGGCGTATTGCGCGCCAGGGTGCCGAGCGCGAAGGCCAGCCCGAATAACCAGAATCCCGGTTCGATGGGCACCTCTTCCACCAGCACCGCCAGGGCGATGATCGGCACCAGCGGCAGGATGCCGATCAGCAGCGGCTGGATCAGGTTACGTCCGAGCCCGCGCATCAGGCCGGTGCTCAATAAACCCGCGATGGGCCACCAGCGAATCAGCGCGCGCGGTCCATCCCAAGCCAGGAAGCGCAGAATACGCCAGCCCCCGAAGATGACCGCCTCGGCCAGATGGCGGCCGATGCCGGTATAGGCGATGAGGGTGATCAGGCTGCCACTGAGGATGACGGAGGTCGGCTCGGTGAGATGAAACCCCGTCTCGACGAACGGCATCATCGCGATCAACAAATCCAGGCTCTTCAGCATCAGATAGGCGCCGCCAAAGGGCAGCAGCAGATAGCGCAGGAGGTCGCGCCCGAGCGGAGTCCCGAACAGCGGCGCCCCCAACTGCTGCAAACCCTTGATGTAGATCTCACCGGGACGATAGACGCCGGGGAGGGCGCGCTCGGCGGTGCGATCGAAGCGCCGCAGCCGGTCGCCGCGAAAGAATTCGCCCCAAGTGGGGTCCGGCAGGCGCAGGATGTTGCGCGCGACGATATCGCGGACATCAGTGAATTTGAGATGGCGCCGATGTTTGATCACATCGAGCAGCTCGAGCTTCATCTTGTGCGCGGCGACGATCTCGCGGTGATTGCGCGGGATGAAATCGGCTTCCCGCATCGCCTGCTTGAGGCGGGGGGTCAGCTCGGTATCGAGCCGGTCGGTGATGGAGCGGTTCAGGGTGCGCAACAGGGTCGAGAAGCGCTCCAGATCAGCGATCGGCCAGGGCTGCTCTTCGAGCCGAACACGACTGATCTCGAGGGCGCGCAGAGCCTTGAGCATGGGTTGGAACGGCAACAGCTCGCGGATCCGGGTGCGGCCCATGTGCAGCAGCCAGCGCCCGACGCGAAGCCGGTAATAATCGGTCGGGCCTTCGCGCATCAACTGCTCAAGGCAGCCCAGCAGCCCCTGAGCCGCAGGCGAGCCGTCGCGCGCCCGGTCATCCGTGGCTAGGCGATGGATCAACACCCGCAGCTCGGCGCGGCTGTGCGCATCCACCGACCACCGATCGGCCAAGCCATCGGTGAAATGACGCTCGACCAACGCCTCGCGTCTCGCGACCACCTGCTCGAGCGCGAGCGGCAAGGCGCGCGCCTCGGACATCAAGCGTCGCGCCAAGCGCCGCGCCGCCGCCAAGCGACGCAATGCCAACGCCAGATAGCCACCACGCTGCGCGCGGATGGCCGCCGACACGGTCTGCTCGAACAAGGCGATATCGGCCCGCCGTTCGGCCTCCTGCTGCAAACGCCCGCCGCCGCTCGCCCCCCGACTTCGGCGCCCGAACAGCCGCCAGGGCAGCACTGGCGGCACCCAGCGCAAGACTCCCAGCAGCCGGGTCCACCAGATGCCGAGTTGATCGCCGATGCGCTCGATCCAGTCCGGCTGCAGGTCCAGCCGGGAGCCGTGGGCGAAGGCCTCCAGCAGCCGTTGCTCGAGGCAATCCTGCGCGCGCGCATGGTCCTGGCTCAGCTGAACGACCGGCGCCAGGTGCGTCAACGCACTCGCGCGCTCCATGCGCGCGATCACTTCCACGAGGTCCGGATCGCTGTGCCCATAGGGCAGCGCGGTCGGCAGCAAGGGCACCTCGTCGCGCAAGCGTGCGCCACTGCCTGGCCGACTCTTGACCAGCAAGCGCGGCAGGCGCTCCTCGACCAACGGCTGCGGCAGATCGAGCCCTGCGGCCGCCAGCCAGCGATCGACCTGGGGCCAGACCTGGATGGCGGGAAAGTAGAACCCACGCGCGCCCGGCGCGAAGTAGCGCAGCCTGACGACGAAGGCGACGAACCCGCGACAGATGAGTTCATCATCCCACACCGGAAGGATCAAGCCATCGTGGGTCAGCACCTCGCGCACCTCGGCGAAGGCGTACTGCCCGATCAACGCGCGCAGCGAATCCGCATCGAGCGCTGCGCCCGGGGCGTCGCCATCGCGCGCGGTCTGCCAGGCGCGCGCGACCTCCGCCTCGAACGAGCGCGCCCAATAGTCGTAGCTCAGGCGCGTGAAGCTGCGTTGCTCCAAGCGTTGATTCGGAGGACTCGGGAGCAAGATGACATGCTCGGGCAACCGCAGCCCCTCGATCACCGACAGCGCCTCGGCGTTTTCGGTCTCGAGGCCGAGCAGAAAATCCGCGCGCGGCATCAGATAATACGGTAGGTCGGGGATCGAGCCGCCCGCCAATCGCTCGCCGAGTTGGCCCTCGATCAGGCGCTCGATGGCACGTGCATGAAACAGAAACAGGCCCTCGGCCGGTTTCATGATCTGCTGGCGGAAGGCCTTGGCGGTAACGATGGACATGCTGGATCGAGTGGCGGCGGCTGGCTACACCGAGCGCTCATCTGGCGAGCAACCCGGGCTTACCTGGGCTCACAGGTGGGTCGTTCGGGAAGGTGAGAAAGCAGGCTCGACGAATTGGACAGCAGCAGGTTGCACGCCACTCTAACCGATTACCTCGCTTGATGGCGGGATTTGATACTCCTCATCAAGTTGAAGCGAGACCTGGTAAGGCATGACCGAACATAACCGCGCAAGATTTGAATGAACAAGATGTCGAGACGAGAGCTTTCCCCACCCTGTCGGTTGGCGGCGCTCGGTCTGCCGGCCGAGGGCATGGTGCGCATGGCCGTGGTGCGGGACTTGCCCCGCCTGATGGCCAGTGAAGGGCTGGACCCCGACGCTGTCATCCGCGCGCTTGGTTGCAATCCGGAACTGTTCGACGATGCAGACAACACCATTGAGTTTCGCTCCATAGGGCGCTTGCTGGAGCATGTCGCGGCCACGACCGGGTGCGCTTACCCCGGTCTTGCGCTGGGCCGGCACGCGGGGCTGGATGTCGCCGGCCCTGTTGGCCGCGCCACTCGGTTGGCGCCGACGGTCGGGGCGGCGCTGCGACTGCTGATGCTTTACTTGCACCTGCATGATCGGGGCGCTGTTCCTTACCTCTGCGTCGATGGGCATCAGGCCATGTTTGGCTATACCCTGTGGTGCTCTGACGTGGTTGGGACGGACCACATCTATGACGGAGCACTGGCGATCGCCAGCAACATGATCTCGGAGCTTTGCGGTCCTGACTGGCGCGCCACCAAGGTGCGTTTTTTTCGCAAAGAACCCACGGAAATCGCTGCATTCCAGGAGCATTTTAAGGCGCCGCTGCGGTTTGCGGAGCAGCAGGCGGCAATCCTCTTTGCTACCTCCGATCTGAAGCGTCCTTGCCCCAGCGCCGATGGGGTTCTATACGCCAAGGCCAAGTCCGATCTCGAGTCGCTTGGCAGCCTCTGTGGCCTCGGTTTTTTGGATAAAGTCCGTCGCGTGATCCTGCGGATTTTGGTCTCCGGGCCGTGCAGCGGTCGGCCAGGTCCAGGCCGCGCGGAGGTCGCGCAACTGTTTGCGATCCACCCGCGAACGCTCAATCGCCGACTGCGCGAAGAGGGTGTCACCTTCGCCGAGCTGCTCGCCCTGGCGCGCTATGACCTCGCGCGGCAGTTGTTGCGCGATACCCGGCTTTCGCTCGGCGACATTGCCTACGCACTCGGCTATTCGGGGAGTGGGCCTTTCTCTCACGCCTTTCGTCAATGGTCAGGAATGACTGCCGCGACCTGGCGAAAGACGCATGGCGACCAGCCCGTCACCGCTCATGAGGGCGTCTGCACCCGCACGCAGGCCTGATGCTTTACTGATCGGCGGGATGATGTCTGACGCTGTGAGCGGGTGCACAGTCATTTGTCGCGAATTATGCTTTCCCAGGCTGCGGTAAGGGAGTAAAAAAGCGGGCTATTCCTTGTATTGCGTCGGAGAATGCCCATGCCCCCACGTCGTACCCACAGTTGCTCCGCCTCCTTCGCTGCGGCGGCGGGCTTGCTGCTTGTCTCAACCGCCGCGCTCGCCGAGGGTGGCAACAGCGGCTGGACGTTCCTTGTCACCCCCTACCTTTGGCTTCCTGCGCTGGAAGGGAGTTCAGACGTCAACCGGTCCAGTCTGCTTTTGCCTGATGGCTCAACGGTTGGCCCGATCAGCCTGACATCGTCAACCAATCCGAATCGCTACCTCAGCAACCTCAACATGGCCTTGATGGTGATGGGGGAGGCACGCAAGGAGCGTTGGTCCATCTACTCCGATGTGCTCTACACCCGCTTTGGCAACACAGAGACCAAGGTGCGGAATGTGACCGGCCCCGCAGGTTTACTGAACTCCCAAATCGAACGCAAGGCCAAGACGGATCTCAGCGCCACTGTCTGGACCCTGGCCGGCGGTTACCAGGCCATCGACCGCAGCGACTTCTCGCTCGATCTCATGGCCGGCGCGCGCTATCTGACGCTGGACAGCGATCTAAAGCTGAGTGTGCAAGGGACCGCAGGTCGGTTGTCCCACGAGAATAAGGTGTCATTAGACCAGGATGTGTGGGATGGCATTGTCGGCCTGCGCGGCCAGATCCTGTTTCCGGGTACCCAGTGGTTCGTGCCTTTCTACGCCGACATTGGCGCGGGCGACTCCAACTCCACCTGGCAGGCCATGCTCGGAATGGGTTATCGACTCGATTGGGGCGATGTGACCCTCGCCTATCGGGCCTTGTCCTACGACTTCAGCAACCATGATGCGGACATGACGCTGCACGGCCCCGGGCTCGGCGTCAGCTTCAGGTGGTAACTTGGGTAGTGTCAATCAAATTCTCTTGAGGCTCTCTTGATCGATGATGATGTGCCGTGCGTAACAGGTGCTTTGAATACAGAGACTGACTAGGATGCGTGATGAGCAAGATCGGAGCATTTGTCGTTAAAGAGATTCGGGAGGCCATGCCGCCGACGATCCTGTTCCTGTTCTTGTTTCACATGCTCGCCCTCACCAAAGCGGTGACGCTTGGCGACTACAGTATCGTCGCGCTCCGTGCCACGACTGCGACGGTCGGCGCTCTCATCGTCGCCAAGGCAATACTCATCATCGAGGCTCTTCTGATCACCCGGACCTTTTCGAGCACTCCGGCCATTCGGGTTCTCTGGAAAACGTTGCTCTTCGGCGCGATGGTGCTGCTCTTCCGATTTGTTGAGGAGATCCTTCCGCTCGCCTGGAAGCATGGCGGCGTGGTGGAGGGCGCCAAGGTGTTGCTCCAAGAGATATCCTGGCCGTTATTTTCGGTCTTGGCCCTGTGGATCCTGGGCGGTCTGCTGCTCTACTGTCTTGCGTCCGAGCTCGTCCGCGTGGTGGGCCCAGCAAAAGTGAAGGAGATCTTCTTTGGCGCCGGGGTAGGTGATCGCACACAATTTCACGATCCATGGACACAAAAAACTCGTTAACACGGTACGGCTTTTCCGCTCGCTCCTCAAAGTCGGCCGGTTACGGCTGGCACGGCTGGCGCTAGCTGCCCAGTTTTCAATTCGATTCAACACCAAAGGGGCCACATGATGACAAAACGCACAAGACTCACACGACTCACAAGACTCATCACGCTGGGGTGCATCACGGCGCTGCTTGCGCTGCCACAGATTCAAGCTCACGCCCAAGACAAGCTCAGCGCAGAGGAGGCGCGTGCCATCGCCGTGGACGCCTACCTCTACTTCTATCCGCTGGTGTCGATGGACATTACCCGTCTGCAAAGTACGAACGTCGAACCCGGCAAGGAGTTCGCCAAGGGACCGATGAACATGTTTGTCAGCGTCCCGGAGTACCCGCCTGCCGATTTGAAAGTCGTCGTGCGCGTCAACTTCGACACGCTCTATTCCGTCGCCTGGCTGGACCTGACGAAGGAACCGTTGATCGTCTCCGCACCGGATACCGATGGCCGGTACTACCTGCTGCCCATGCTCGACATGTGGACTGACGTTTTTGCTTCGCCGGGTTGGCGAACCACCGGCACTCAGGCCGGCAACTTCCTTCTCACGCCTCCCGGCTGGGAGGGCGAGGTGCCGAGCGGCTTCTCGCACATTCCCGCACCGACACCCTATGTCTGGGTAATCGGCCGCACCAAGACCGATGGCTCCGCCGATTACCCGGCTGTTCACAAGATCCAGGCGGGCTACAAAGTCACCCCGCTCTCGGGTTGGGGCAAGCCGCCAGCCCAAATGACTGTAAAGATCGATCCGAGTGTGGACATGAAGACCGCGCCCAAGACCCAGGTCGACACCATGTCCGCAGGCGAGTACTTCGCCTATGCAGCGGAACTGATGAAACTGCATCCGCCTCATGTCACTGACCAGCCGATCATTGCGCAGATGAAGCGCCTTGGAATCGAACCTGGCAAGCGTTTCGATATCAACACCGTTGACACGGTGATTCGAGGCGCCCTCGAAGCCGCCCCGGCTGAAGGCCAGCAACTCATGGCGTGGAAACTGCCGACGTTGGCCCGGGTCGCCAACGGCTGGTCAATGAACACCGACACAATGGGCGTGTACGGCAACTACTACCTCAAGCGCGCCATCGTCACCCAGCAGGGCCTTGGCGCGAACCTCCCCGAGGATGCGATCTATCCGCTAAACCTCGGCGATGAAGCCGGCAAGCCGCTGAATGGCGCGAACAAGTACAGCATGCACTTCGCCAAGGGCGCAACACCGCCCGTGAATGCCTTTTGGTCGATCACGCTCTATGACGCAGAGGGCTTCCAAGTCGGCAACGCGCTGAATCGCTTCGCGCTCAGCAGTTACATGCCGTTCAAGACCAATGCCGATGGTTCGCTCGACCTGTATTTCCAGAACGAAAGTCCCGGCAAGGATCTGGAGGCCAATTGGCTTCCCGCGCCCAAAGAGCCATTCAACCTGACCATGCGTCTCTACGCCCCGAAGCCCGATGCGCTCACCGGCAAATGGAACCCTCCGCCGGTAAAGCAAGTGCCCTAGCACAATGAATCGGCCTGACATTGGGATTCGTCAGGCCAGCTAACAAAGGGCTCATCCAGAACCAACCCCAGAGAGCCAAGCCATGAACAATCGAATCCTATCGACCACCTGTGCCCTGTCCATCACCCTTGGGCTGATCGCAACAGGCGCATTCGCCCAGTCCACGACGGCCATGGAAGACGCGGCGATCCAGGCCGATGAGGCTGCGGAGGCCGAGGCGCTTGCGGCAGAAATCGTCGAGGAAGAGGCCGTTTTGGTCGACGAGGTCGAGGCCGCCGAGGAGGCGGAGCGGGCCAAAGCGGCCGGCGAGCGGGGCCAAAAGGCATTCATGGACAGCAAGAAGTAGCCAGACTCAAAGCGTCCGGCGCGTTAGCAATCATCGGTGAACCGATGGCCGCGCCGGCTGGGCAACACTGCGGTCAGCCGCCGCGTACCCATTCCATCATGCGGGAAGACTCATGCACAGCAAAACAGTCAAGGCGACGCTGGTCGCCGCGTTCGCAATGATCACGGGCGGACTCTTGGACATCGCGCTGGAGACCGAGCTTGTCGTCGCTCCGGCGCAAGCTCGGGTCGGCCGGCCGGTGACGCCCCTCAGCTATGCCGGTGTGGCCAGGCGCACCACACGCCGTGCCATCTACGCCACCTCCGTCTATGCCGCCACCCTGCCGCGCGGCTGCACCAACGTGATCATCGACGGCACCGCCTTGCATTCTTGCGGCGGCACCTACTACCAGGCCAGCGGCGGGCGCTATGTCGTCGTGCGAGTGGAATGAACTTTAAGAAGGGGTGAGGGACGAGGGACGAGGGGTGAGGGGCGAGCGGTCATAGTGGCGTCCAGTCTGTTCTGTTCTTTTCTCGCCCCTCGCCCCTAATCCCTAATCCCTCGCCCCTTACTCATAACCAAGTTCAGGACACATCACCATGCCAAACACCTCCCTCTTGTCCCGCGCGGCAGCCAAAGTTGCTCGCACTCCGCTCTGTGGTCTGGCCTTGACCACCGCGCTCATTGTCGCTACGCCCACGGCCATCGCCCAAGACGGTGACGCCAAGGCCATCCTCAAGGCCATGGCCGACTATGTCAGCGGCCAAGAGACCATCGTGCTCAGCTTCGACAGTTCCATCGAGATCATCACGCCCGAGATCGAAAAGATCCAATTCACCAACTCAGGCAGTATGCTGCTGAGCCGCCCGGACAGATTGAAAGCCAGCCGCACCGGCGGCTATGCCGATGTTGAGTTGCTGTTCGATGGCAAGACCGTCAGCATCCTCGGCAAGAACCTGAACGGGTATGCGCAGTTCGAAGGCCCTGACAGCGTCGATGCGCTCATCGAGCAACTGCGCACGGGGCAAGGCATCGCGCTGCCGGGCGCCGACCTGCTGTTGTCCAACGCCTACGAGGCATTGAGCGCTGGCATCATCGAGGCCAAGCACATCGGGCGTGGCGTGATCGGCGGCATCGACTGCGAGCATCTGGCCTTCCGCAATGCCGACACCGACTGGCAACTCTGGGTGGAGGTCGGCGAGCAACCGATCCCGCGCCAACTGGTGATCACCAGCAAGACCCTGGCCGCGGCACCGCAATACAGCCTGCGCATCACCGACTGGTCAACCGAGGTTGCGCCGGACGCCGCTGCCTTCCGCTTCACCCCACCCGAAGGGGCGGAAAAGCTCGACCCCGACGCTTTGATCGAGCTTGACGAACTGCCGCCGCCGGGCCCGGTGGCAGAATAATCATGAGCCAGCGCGGACGGGCTGACGTATAGACGCGGCCGATGCAACCGACCGATGTGCTGCTCGGCATGTTCGACACCATGCTGGCGACCATTGCGCGCTATCGGTTGGCGTCCTATCGGTTGGCGTCCTATCCCCCAGACATCCTGTTCGATATTCCGGACAACATCTGCGAAACCCATGAGTTCTATAAGGCCACGCCATTGATCGCCGCCGGCCGTTTCTGGGCGCGCAAGTGTCTCGACCGCCTGGTCGATCCGACATAGGGGAGGGTTCCACTTTCGCGCCGAGGCTCTGCCTCGATACGCCGTCCTGGCGGCTCTGCCGCTCGAATCGAAGGATCACGAGAATCGACATGGGCAAGAGCCGCGCCGGATCGTCGCCATCGGCTCAGTCGCAGGGTATCGCGGTCGCGCGACCAACTACGCCTATGGCGCCACCAAAGGTGTCCTGGAAATCTTTCTCTCCGGTCTGCGCCAGCGCTTGCACAAGAGCGGCGTTAGGGTCTGCTGGTTAACTGGTCGTTGACCGCTGCCGGCCGGGCGCGCTTCGCTCTGGCTACTGAGCCAACTCGCGCAACACCTCGGGATGGCGCACAGCGACCTTGAACAGGGTCTGGGCGGCCCCGGAAGGCTGGCGCTTTCCCTGTTCCCACCCCTGCAAGGTCCGCACCGACACCCCGAGCAGGGCGGCAAACTGGGATTGCGACAGCCCCGCCTGTTGGCGCGCGGCGATGACCGGCGAGTACACCACCGTGCCCTGGCCGGCCTTCATCTGGCGGATGGATTCGAGCAGGTCTTCGCCCAGGTCGCGCCCGTCCTCGAAGGCGTCCAGCTCGGCATCAGTGAGTGGTTGAGCGGTCGATGGCATGTCGGATCTCCAGCAGTTGGCTTGCGGACAGGTTGCCGCGTTCGGATTTGGCATACAGCACCAGCAGGATCAACGCGCCATTCTCAAACTGGTGTAATAAATTACCCGCACCCCGGCTGATTCCCCGGATCCGGCGCGACTCCAGCGGACTTTGCGCAAGCCATTCGTACCAGGAATCACATCGCCAGCCAATGGGTTGGCGGCCAGGAAAGCCGCAAAGGCACCGCGCTCTTCTTCACGCCAGTAGCGCGGCCAGAGCTTGGAGAACAGCGGGGTTTCGATGACGCTGAACATGCTCGACAGCATACGCCCCTGAGGTACGAAGGCAAGTCACTTGACGGGAGTCGTTCAGGAACCGGCGCGCAGATGGTCGCGACAAGAGCCTGGCGTCCGGTCTTTCGGTCGGGCGACTGCGGTGACTCCAGCATTGTTTCACGGCTTGTGCTCCTGTCGTGATCGGGACATCAACAGCGTTCGGCATGCGCGTCTCCTCGGCGGCGTGTTGATTGGGTTGTGCGAATTGGATCAAGCAATCAGTTGCCGATGATACGAATCGGCACACCAGAGAGGAGCTGATTGAGGGCGGGCAGGTTGGATTCACCGAAGCGCCCGGCGGAATTCAGCCCAGCGCCGATCAGTTGCACCACCTCGGGAGAGCCGACGAACTTGGAGTGGCTGCCGGAGCTGGAATTGTTGATCTCGGACAGGTCGATGACCGTCACGCCCAGCGGCTCCAATTGCTCGGCATCAGCAGCGCCGACGCGCGGCACGCCGCCGGCGATCCGGCGCGACAGATTCAGCGCGATGTCGTCCTTGGAGACCAGCAGGTACATCTTCTTGCGAATCGCCGGGGCCAGTTGGGCAAGCTGGGTGCGGAACAGGTCAAGATCGATGTCGGGCGAGGCGAGCATGATGTGGTTGATGGTTGCGCGGCGACCGAGGGTGCCGGCCTGCTGGGCGTCAACCAGGCCTTCCATGGTCAGGAAGGTGCCCATCGAATGCGCGAAGATGTCCACGCTTTCTGTTTGGGTGCGCACCAGGATATCGGACATGTCCTTGATCTTGCCGCGGGCGATGAGAGCGCTGTTCAGATCGTAAACATAGCGCTCCAACTTGGCCGCCGACGCCCAGGTGAAAAGCACCGGTACGCCCTGAAAGCCGGTGTCCTCGACAAATTGCGCCAGGAGCAGCAGCGCGTCGCTGGTGGTGGTGTTGTAGCCGTGCACAAACAGCAGCAGCGTGCGTTTGCCGACCGCACGGGTCGCGAGTTCGCGGTCGATCTCGGCGATGAAGGACGCATCCGTGCGGTACACCGTCGGATTGACAATCGCAAACTCGGTGCGCGGGTCGGGCGGCAGCCGCTTGGGCCGCTCAAGCTGACCAACCGCATGGTTCGGCGGAATAGTGACATCGACCGAGGCAAGGCCCAATTCCGGCGCGCGCTCTCCCGAGAAGAAGGCCCCGACCTCCTCGGTCGCCGCCCGCGTGGTGACAATAAAGGTACGGTGCCGGCGCAGGTCGGGTATGGACGCCACCGGCGCTGCCGGGTTGTCGATACCGACCAACTGCGGTGGCGGCGTCGCGCAGCCCTGGGCGAGTAGAGCAACCGTGATGGTGACTAAGCCGGCGAGGTGCTTCAGAGGCATTGGGTTAGCTTAGGGAGGTGGGTGGATGGTCTGAAGGATCAGCGCACGCCATCGAATGCGATCTCCGCAGCCAGGGCGTCGAACAGAGCATCCGGGGTCAGAAGACCAGCACCCGGCGATGAATGACAAAGGTCAATGATCCGCGCGGTCGCGATTATCGCGAATCGAAGGGCGTTTTGATTGACATTTCACGACATTTTTTAGCGATTTCACACGCGCTGTCGCGAAGTGAATGGAAGCGTCAGTTGCCAGACCGGCAAGCGGCGCGCCAGGCGCTCGGCGAGACGCCGGCCCAGCGGCGAAAGGCGCGGGTAAAAGCGGTGATATCGGCATAGCCCAGGGTGAAGGCCAACTCCTGCATCGGTTGGTTGCCATCGCGCAACAGCTGGCGGGCGATGCGATAACGGCTCTCATCGAGCAGCGCCTTGAAGCTGGTGCCTTCCGCCTGCAAGCGTCGATTCATGCTGCGCGGGTGCAGCCCAAACAGCGCCGCGATCTGCTGCAGATGCAGCCCGCTGGCCGGCGCGCCGTCAACCAGCAAGCGCCGCAGTATCCGTCGCACCCGTTCATGGAGCAAAACATCGGCCAGTGCCTCCAGGCTTGCGACTTCGGCCTGCGCCTGCGCAAAGGCTGCCGCGTCGGCACTGGGTAGCGGGCGGGCGAGATCAGCGGCGGGAAAGCCCACGACGGCAAAGGAGGCGGCAAAATGCAGTCGGGCGCGGAAATGCGCCTGGTAAGGTGCCAGTTGCTCAGGCGACGGTCGACATAACCAGACGGCGTTCGCCCGCCAAGTGGGGCCGACCAGGGCGCGGATCAGGTTATAGCTGATCGCCACCGTGCCGTCGTAAATCTGCTCGGTGCCCGGCACATCCGGCCAGTGAATGACATAGCCCAGACGGGCCTGGTCTCCTCGCTCCCACAGCAGCGGCACGGCGCCACGATCATGCAGATGCAGGTGCAGAATGATCAAGCGCAGCGCCGTGCCTAGATCAGGCGCGACCCGTGCCATCGCGCCGATCACCCCCAAGACGTCAAGCCCCAGGCGCCGTCCGAGTTCCAGCCCCAGATGCGGGCAAGCGGTCACCCGCGCGCAGTGCGCGAGCAAACGCCCGAGCGCGGGAAAAGTAATGGTCTTGTCCGCATCATCGAAAGCGGCCAGGTCGCCGCCACCCTCACGAATGGTCTGATCCGGATCCACACCCATCTCCGCCAGCAGTCGCGGCAAGCCGAGCAAGGGCGCCATTCGAATCGCGCCGTCGCCAACCAGGGTTTGCGCCGCCGGCGAGCGCCGGAGACCGGGATCTGAGGTGTTCAACTGCAACTCCGCGCGCGACAATAGAACCAGATAGACAAGACCATTGGATGACACGAACACTTCAGCACCTACGATCAGATGCATCTTGACCAGCGTCCTGCTCGCCTGGCTCGCGTACGCCGCTGCCGACGCCGAGCCAAGCTACGTCGGACGTGCCCAATGCGCAACATGTCACGCCGAAGAGAACGCCCGCTGGAGTGGCTCTCACCATGACCTGGCCATGCAGGAGGCGAGCGACACCTCGGTGCTGGGGGATTTCGATGACGCCCGCTTCGAGCAGTTTGGCGTCACCTCCCGCTTTTACCGCCAGGATGGCGCTTTTATGGTGCGCACCGAGGGGCCGGATGGCGCCTTGCACGATTACCCGATCAAATACACTTTCGGCGTCTATCCGCTGCAGCAATACCTGATCGCCTTTCCCGGTGGGCGGCTGCAGGCGCTCGACATCGCCTGGGACAGCCGCCCCGAGGCAGAAGGCGGGCAGCGTTGGATGCATCTGCACCCGGACGACCCAGTGCGCCACGATGACGTGCTGCACTGGACCGGGCCGAACCTGAACTGGAATTTCATGTGCGCCGATTGCCACTCCACCCATCTGCGCAAAGGCTATGACCCCGCCAGCGACAGCTATCAAACCACCTGGTCCGAAATCGATGTCTCCTGCGAGGCCTGCCATGGCCCTGGCTCCCGACATCTGGAGTGGGCCGAAGCAACCGCGCGCGGCGAGGCATCGGAGATCCCGGATCGGGGCCTGACGGTTCGGTTGGACGAACGCGCCGGGGTCGCCTGGCGGATCGACCCGGACACCGCCCTGGCCAAGCGCTCCAAGCCGCGCACGAGCGCCAAGGAGATACAGGTTTGTGCCCGCTGCCATAGCCGCCGCAGCCAGATGACCGATCACACCTTTGCCGGGCAGTCCTTTCTGGATGGGTTCCAGCCCGCATTCTTGACCGAAGGACTCTACTATCCGGACGGCCAGATGCACGACGAGGTCTACGTCTGGGGCTCCTTCCTGCAGAGCAAGATGCACCAGGCCGGCGTCACCTGCTCCGATTGCCATGATCCTCATGCCGCCGACCTGCGCTTTCCGGGTGATGCCACCTGTTTCCAGTGTCACTCCCCGGCACGCTATGCGCGTGCGGCACATCACTTCCATTCGCAAGAGTCGCGCGGGGCCAGTTGCATCGAATGTCACATGCCGCCGACCGCCTTCATGGTGGTGGACGCCCGCCACGATCACAGCTTCCGCATCCCGCGCCCGGATCTGTCCCTGGCCATGGGCACGCCGAACGCCTGTACTCAATGCCACGCGGACAAAACCGACGCATGGGCCGCGCAGCTCATTGCGACCTGGTATGGCGATGCGCCGCAGCCATTGGCGCTCTATGCGCAGGCCATGCAGGCGGCGCGCACCGGGGCGCCTGGCCGCTGGCCAACGGCTGCAAGCCATCGCCGCCAACCCGCAGCAGCCAGCGATCACTCGCGCCACGGCGTTGCACGCGCTGGCAGGCTATCCTGACAACGCCATGCTGACCCAGGTCCAACAAGGACTCACTGCCGCTGAGCCCTTGCTGCGGCTCGGCGCGCTGCACGCCTTGGAGCCACTCGGGCCGGCGCTGCGGCGGCTCGCCATCCCGCTGCTAGGAGATGCGCACAAAGCCATCCGCATCGAAGCCGCCCGCTTGCTCGCTGGCGTGCCAGCGGAGTCTTTACCGGCCGAGGTGAAGGACAGGCTGGCCGCAGCGATCGAGGAATACATCGCGGTCCAAGCCTTCAACGCCGAGCGTCCCGAAGCCCAGCTGAACCTGGGCGTGCTTTACGCTGACCTGGGCCGTTATCAGAAGGCCGAGCAGGCCTATCGCCAAGCCATTGCGCAGCAACCCCAGTTTGTTCCGGCCTATGTCAACCTGGCGCAGTTATTCAGTGAACGCGGGCAGGAGCCAGCCGCCGAGCGCCTATTGCGGCAGGGGCTGACTCGCAATCCAGACAGCACCGATCTGCACCATGCGCTGGGTCTGTCGTTGGTGTGCCAGCAGCGGCTCGATCAGGCCTTAGTCGCTCTCGCCGAAGCCGCCGAACTCGCACCGGATAACCTGCGTTACGGCTATGTCCAGGCCGTGGCGTTGCAAACGAATGGCCAGACAGCGGCGGCCATTCAGGTGCTCGAACGCCTTGATCAGCAGCGCCCCGAAGATCGCGACATCTTGTCCGCCTTGGTGGGCTACCATCGCCAGATCGGCGAGGACGCCCAGGCGCTCGAGTACGCCCGCCGGTTACTGAAACAAGCACCGGACAACCCCTCGGCGCAGGCATTGGCACGCCAGCTTGAATTCTCGACCGACGCGAACCAGCCCCAGCCCCCTCCTGCCGAACAGACCCGATAAAACCCAACAGGCCACCGAGGCGATGGCCATCGCTCACCTCAACGCCCGTTGAATCCTCTCCGAGTAGGCTCGGGATATGTAAATTTCGGTCATAGCGGTCCATCGTCGGCGCTCCTCTGATCTCTTTAACGGCCTGCGGCGTCGAGCTTAGGGACGTTCTAGCGTGACACCGACAGCAGGGTGTTATAATGTTTCGGAAATAGGGTGCCGATTGATACCGAGGTTCCAACCGTGCGCAGTTTGATGTCGCTTTTCGTGCTTTCGCTCTTGTCTGCGGGTCTACCTGCGTTCGCCGATGCGGAGCGACCCGCACTCAAGGTCTTTGCCAGCGTGTTGCCGGTTCAGACCTTCGTCGATGCCGTGGGAGGCGAGCGCGTCGATACCGAGGTCATGGTGCGACCAGGGCACAGCCCGGCCACCTACGACCCAAGCCCGAAACAGGTCGCGGCCCTCGCCGAGGCCGATCTCTATGTCCGCGTCGGCGTCCCCTTCGAGAACGCCTGGATGAAACGCATCCAGGCCGCGAATCCGGGGATGCCGATCCTCGATCTGCGTGACGGGCTGCCATTGCGGACCCTCGAGGCGCACGATCATGGCCACGACCATGCTCACGATCAGGAGCATGCTCACCCTGATCAGGACGCCGAGGCCATGGACCCGCACATCTGGACCAGCCCGCCACTCGTGCGCGCGATGGCCATCGCCATCCGCGAGCGCCTGAGCGCACTCGATCCCGAAGGTGCGGCGCTCTACGCACGCAATCAGCAGCGCTTCGATGCCGAACTTCAGGCCTTGCATGAGGATCTCGAGGCCCGCTTGGCCGAACTCGACCATCGCACCTTTCTGGTCTATCACCCGGCCTGGGGCTATTTTGCCGACACCTACGATCTCGAACAGATCCCGATCGAGCGCGCCGGCAAGGAACCCGGGCCGCGCCGGCTCTCGGCATTGATCGAACAAGCGCAAGCCACCGGCGCCCGGGCCATCATCGTGCAGCCGGAGTTCGATCAACGCGCCGCCCAACAGATCGCCCGGAGCATCGGCGGGCGGGTCGAGTCGGCAACCCCGCTGGCTGCGGATTACGCCGCCAATCTGCGCCGCTTCGCGCGCATCCTGGTCGAGGCCAACACCACCGGGCCCGCAGCACCCGCTGATCCGACATCCAATCGATCAACGCACGCGCCATGAAGCCCAGCTCCGCCGCCATTGAGATTCAGCATGTTGGTTTCGCCTATGGCGACGTGCCGGTGCTGGAAGATGTCAGTGTGCAGGTCGAGGCCGGTGAATTCCTCGGGCTCGTCGGCCCCAATGCCGGTGGCAAGAGTACGCTGTTGAAGCTCATCCTCGGCCTGCTCAGCCCCCAGCAAGGCCACATCCAGGTCCTCGGCCGCACGCCGAAACAGGCAAGACGCCACCTCGGTTATGTGCCGCAATACCCGGCCTTCCCACGCGAGTTTCCGATTCAGGTGCTCGATGTGGTGCTCATGGGCCGGCTCGGGCTCGGTGCCAAACCCTGGCACGCTGTGGGCGGCTGGCGCCGTGCTGATCGACAGATCGCGCGGCGCACATTGGCCGATGTTGAGGCTGGCGATCTCGCGGCGGCGCCCATCGGCTCGCTGTCGGGGGGACAATTGCAGCGCGTGCTCCTCGCGCGCGCTCTGGTTGGCGAGCCCGAGATCCTGATCCTCGACGAGCCGACCGCGAATATCGATCAGCGTCTGGAAGGCGAGATCTTCGAGCTGCTCGGTGAGTTGAACACCCATCTGACCATCGTCGTGGTCTCACACGATATCGGCTTCATCTCGAGCTATGTCAGTCGGGTAGCCTGCCTGAATCGTACCCTGGTCTGTCACCGCACCGAGGCCGTCGATGGTGATGTTATCAATGACCTCTATGGTGAGCGGGTGCGCCTGATCAGCCATGCGCACGGGGGAAGCCACGGGCATGATCAAGAGGCCTCCACCCTCGCTGCTCGGCCGCGTACACCGCAACCCCATCATGGGCACACCGAGCATGGCTGAATTCTTCAACGCGCTGGTCCAACACGGCTTTCTTCAGCAAGCTTTGATCGCCGGGCTGCTCGCCAGCATTGGCTGTGGACTGATCGGCCCCTTCGTCGTCGTCAAACGCATCACCTTCCTGGCCGGCGGCATTGCTCACTCGGTGCTCGCGGGCATGGGGGCGGCCCTGTTCTATGGCTACGACCCGCTCAGTGGCGCCTTGGCTGCGGCCGTGGTCGCGGCCTTATTGATCGGCTGGGTCAGGCTGCGCTGGCGCACCGGAGAGGACACCGCGATCGGTGCGCTCTGGGCCATCGGCATGGCGGTCGGCATCCTCTTCGTCTCGCAAACACCCGGCTATGCCACCGACTTGATGAGCTTTCTGTTCGGCAACATCCTCTTGGTCCCAAAACGCGAACTCGGGTTCATGGCCATGCTCGACCTGGTCCTGCTGGTGACCGTCGCGCTGTTTTATCGGCACTTCGTCGCCATTGCCTTCGACGACGAGTTCGCGCGCTTGCGAGGCGTTCCCGTCGACCTCTTCTATTTGCTGTTGCTGGTGCTGGTGGCAGTTACGGTGGTGCTGATGATCCAGGTCGTTGGCCTGATCCTGGTCATCGCGCTGCTGACACTACCGGCGGCGGTCGCCGGTCAATGGACCAGAACCCTGGCCGGCATGATGATGGGCGCGACGGTGATCGGCGCCCTCCTCACCGGCGGGGGGCTGGCCCTGTCCTACGCGCCTGATCTGCCTACGGGGCCAACCATCATCCTGCTGGCTGGGGCGCTTTATCTGGTATCCGCCATGACGGCCAATGTCCTCGCCAAGCGGCGCGCGCGCAGAGCGGTACGAGCAACCACGACACCCTAATGGACGAAGAGACCCTGCACCAAGCCCTGAGCACGGCCGAACGGCTGTGCGCGCAACGCGGCGTGCGCTTCACCGCGCAACGTCGCCGGGTCCTGGAACTCGTCTGTCGCGCCGAACGTCCAGTCGGCGCCTACGAGATCCTCGACCACTTGCGCGAGGGCTCCACGGCGGCACCGCCGACGGTCTACCGGGCGCTCGATTTCCTGCTCGAGCAAGGATTGGTGCACAAGCTGGAAACCCTGCATGCGTTCATCGGTTGTACCCATCCCGAGCACCCGCACGCGAGCCAGTTCTTGATCTGCGCCGATTGCGGGCGCGTCAATGAACTCGAGAGCGAGGCCATTGCCGGGAGTCTGCGCGCCCTGGAGCAAGAGACGGGGTTTCGTCCTGAGCGCCCGGTGATCGAAGTCCTCGGCACCTGCGCGCATTGCACCCATAAGACCAGCAAGACCTGAGGATCAGCCGATGTCGTTGACTAGATCCACCTCGCGCCCGGCTTCTCGCCCATCGTCTCGCATCGCCTTCCTCTGCGGACTCACGCTCGCTGTGCTCGGCACCGACAACGGTCTTGCCCAAAGCGACGATGAGCAGCAGACCGGCTATCGCGAACAGCGCGCTCATGTGCATGGTGTCGGCCACCTCAACATCGCGGTGGAGGGCGACCTGCTGCTGATCGAGCTGATCAGTCCCGCCATGGACCTGCTCGGCTTCGAGCACGCACCGCGAACCGAGGCGCAGCGCCAGGCGATCGAAACGACGCGGGCGCTGTTGCAAGCGCCGCAACAGTTGTTCGCGCCCACGCCCGCAGCCGGTTGTGTGTTGACGGCCACCGAGGTCGATCTCGATCTCGGTGAGCCGATCGGGGAACAGCCTGCGCCCGAACGCCATGCGCATGCACAGGATCACGAGCATGACTACGGACAAGCACAGGAACTGGAGCAGGAGCACGGGCACGGGCACGGGTATGAAGACGAGAACGAGCACCACGCGCATGAACAGGATCATGGGCATGAACACGAACTTGCGCCCGCGCATGACGACCATGCTGATATTGACGCAAGTTATGCCTTCGACTGCCGGCAGCCACAGAATCTCACCGAACTCACGATCGGATTCTTCGATGCCTTTCCCGGCGCACAGCGATTGCAAATCCAGCTGCTCACCGAGACTCGCCAGGATGCGTTCGAGCTGACCCCAAACGACCGGCGTCTCGACTTCTGACGCATGACTCCGCTCGTCTCCCTGCATGAGCTACGCTTTCGTTGGCAAGCGCGGGGCCCGGATGTGCTCGCGATCGACAGGCTCGAAGTCGCCGCTGGGGAGCGCCTGTTCGTCGAGGGGCCGAGTGGCAGTGGCAAGAGCACCCTGCTCGGCCTGCTGGCCGGCGTCAACCAACCGCAACGGGGGCGTATCGAGGTGCTCGGCCAGCGGCTCGACCAGCTCGGCTCGGCGGCGCGCGATCGCTTCCGCGCCGATCATATCGGTTACATCTTCCAGCTCTTCAATCTGATCCCTTATCTCGGCATCGTCGACAACGTGACCTTACCCGCGCGCTTCTCGCGCCGCCGTCGCGCGCGGGCCCTGGCCCGCTCGCCGAGCCTGGCGGCCGAGGCCCAGCGCCTGCTCGGCCATCTGGATCTCGACCAGCCGGGCCTGTCGCGGCAAGCGGTGAGCGCGCTCAGCATCGGTCAGCAGCAGCGCGTGGCCGCCGCACGGGCGCTGTTCGGCGCCCCCGAACTGTTGATCGCCGACGAGCCGACCTCGTCGCTGGATGCCGATCGCCGCCGCGCCTTCCTTGAGCTGCTGTTCGCCGAGTGCGCCGAGATGGGCTCGACGCTGGTCTTCGTCAGTCACGACGCCAGCCTCGAAGCGCTCTTCGATCGCACCGTGCGACTGCCGGAGTTGAATCGGACCGCGCAGAGCCGCCCGACCGCGACCATGACCTCGCCCACGCCCTGAGCACGGCGACGCACCCTCATCCCCATGGCCATCCTCCGACTCGCCCTGCAAAGCCTGCTCAACCGGCGCTTCACCGCGCTGCTGACGCTGCTCTCGATCGCCCTCAGCGTCGCGCTGCTGCTTGGCGTCGAGCGCATCCGCACCGAGGCGCGCGCCAGCTTCGCCAACACCCTCTCCGGCACCGATCTCATCGTCGGCGCACGCAGCGGACCGGTGCAGTTGATGTTGTACTCGGTGTTTCGCATCGGTAACGCCACCAACAACCTCTCCTGGCAGAGCTATCAGGAGATCGCGGCGATGCCGCGCGTGGCCTGGACGGTGCCGCTCTCGCTCGGCGATTCGCATCGTGGCTTTCCGGTGCTGGGCACCAGCGCCGCCTATTTCGACCATTACCGCTACGGGCGTAACAAGCCGCTGGTACTGGCCAAAGGCGAGCGCTTCGACGGTCTCTACGACGCCGTGCTCGGCGCCGAGGTCGCGGCCAAGCTCGGCTATCGGCTCGGCGATGCGATCATCATCGCCCACGGTGCCAGCGATGTGAGCTTCAGCCGCCATGAGGACAAGCCGTTTCGGATCGTCGGCATCCTGGAGCGGACCGGCACGCCAGTTGATCGCAGCGTTCACGTCAGCCTGGAGGCGATCGAGGCGATCCACTTCGGCTGGGAGAGAGGCGCGCCGATGCGAGGACTCGACATCGATGCCGAGCGGGCGCGCACCATGGACCTGACGCCGAAGACCATCACCGCGATGCTAGTCGGACTGGAATCGCGCATCGCCACCTTTGCATTGCAGCGCCGCATCAACGAGTACCCGCAGGAGCCCTTGCTTGCGGTGCTACCGGGCGTTGCACTCTCCGAACTCTGGTCGGTGATCGGGCTCGCCGAGAACGCGCTGCTGGTGGTCTCCGGCTTCGTCGTGCTGGTCGGCCTGATCGGCATGCTCACCGCCCTGCTGATCGGACTCGAGGGCCGCCGGCGCGAGCTGGCGATCCTACGCTCGCTCGGCGCGCGACCAGCCCAAGTACTCGGGCTCATCATCGGCGAGGCTCTGCTGTTGACGGTGCTCGGGATGCTGGCCGGCCTTGGGCTCCTGATCGCGCTCTTCGCGCTCGGCCAGCCGCTGCTCGAGGCACGACTTGGCCTGCAATTCAACCTTGGACTGCCCAAGCCGCGCGAATGGCTGCTGCTAGGCGCGGTGCTGGCCACCGGCCTGCTGGTCGGGCTGATCCCCGGCTGGCGCGCCTATCGGATGTCGCTGAGCAGCGGCCTCGCGTTGCGACTCTAAGACGCTCAACCGCTCATAACAGAGACGCCATTGATCGTTGATGCGAATGCTATGCTGACCGTATCAAATCGAACGCGCGCCCCACACATGACCCAATTTCACAGCGCTGCATCCCTTTGCATCTTCTCACTCGACGCCAGGCCGGCAAAGCCGTGGCCTGTGCAACAGCGATGGAGCGCCGCTGAATCAGCACCAGAGGCGGACGGACGTACTCCAGGCCCTCGGCGGCCGCATCGGGTCCGCCAAGCCTGGTCAATGCTCGGGCTTTTGGCACTGCTGCTCGCAGGCTGTGGGGGTGCGTCGGACGACGGCAATGGCCTCACCGACGAGGAGTTTGCACTCGAGGCCCCGGATGGGAGCGCGGTCGAACTCTCCTGGGACGACCTGATCCCGGCCGATTGGCAGCCGGAGGCGCTGATGGAGGAGTACGACGCCGAGAACCTTAGCGACGATGATCCGCGCGCCCTGGAATTGATGGACAAACTCAGGGCGCTCTGGGCCGAGGCTCCGGTGGTCGAGGCGCTCGATGGTCGTCAGGTGCGCCTACCCGGATTCGTGGTGCCGCTGGAGATCGACGCGACCAGCATCCGGGAGTTCCTGCTGGTGCCCTACTTCGGTGCCTGCATCCATGTTCCGCCACCACCGGCGAATCAGACCATCCTGGTCACCACGCCGGATGATCAACCCTATCCCGGCGGTCTCTTCGATACCGTGTGGGTCGAGGGCCATCTGCGCGTCGAGCCCTTCAGCGACGAACTCGGTGATGCCGGCTACCAGATCGAAGACGCCAAGGTCAGCCTCTACGAGGAGCGTTGATCAGCCCAACGGGCTGAGCGCATTTCCCTATCAACGGCCTGTCTAAGCGGGCTCGAAGTGCAAGGGCGCTTGCTGGCAGAGCAGCGCGAGCAGCCGCATCGCCTCACGATTCGTCCAAGAGCCGGCGAGTTCGATGGCTTTCTCAAACGGCAGCCAAAGCACCTGGCTGTGCTCGGCCGGATCGATGCGGATATGCCGCCGATAGGGAAGCCGCAGCGCGAACCAATGCTCGCGATTGAAGCAGATGCCCTGTGCGTAGCGTTTGCGCCAGGGGTTGATGATCGGGAACAGACGCGACTGATGCAGATCGATCAACCCGGAGGCGCCGAGCAGGCCTGTCTCTTCCTTCAGCTCGCGCAATGCCGCGTTGCGCGGGGATTCACCCGGCATCAGACTGCCGGTGACCGATTGCCAGAAACCGCTCGGCTTGACGCGATTGAGCAGCATGAACTCGCCGGCAGTGTTGAAGACCACCACCAGCACCGAAATCGGACGCTTGAAGGTTTCTTTCACGCTCATATCTCGTGGCCCCTCATCAGCCGCTGGCACCTCGATCACCCCGGTCCAAGTCGCCTCCGCCGCAGCGCTTGGCGGAGCCTCAAGCACGCAGCTTGATCCGCAGCGCCAGTTCCTTGAGCTGCGCCTCATCGACCGTCGATGGCGCGTCGGTGAGCAGACAGGAGGCGGTCTGCGTCTTCGGGAACGCCATCACATCGCGGATCGACTGGCTGCCGGTCATCAGCATCACCAGCCGGTCGAGCCCGAAGGCGATGCCACCGTGTGGCGGACAGCCGTACTTGAGAGCGTTGAGCAGGAAGCCGAAGCGGTCATTGGCATCCTCGTCGCTGATCTTCAGTAGCCGGAAGATGCTGCGCTGAACCTCTTCGCGGTGGATACGAATCGAACCGCCACCGAGTTCAGTGCCATTGAGCACCAGATCATAGGCGCGTGACAGGCAGGTGCCCGGATCGGACTCGAGCTGATCGAGCTGCTCCTCCTTGGGCGCCGTGAACGGATGATGCAGCGCCATCCAGCGACCGGTGTGCGGTTCCTTCTCGAACATCGGGAAGTCGACCACCCAGAGCGGCCGCCAGCCCGACTCCATCAGGCCACGATCCTGTCCAAGCTTGACCCGCAAGGCGCCAAGCGCCTCATTGACCACGGTCGCCTTGTCGGCACCAAAGAAGACCAGATCGCCATCCTCGGCGCCCGTGCGCGCCATGATGCCCTCGACCGCGCTATCGGGCAGGAACTTGAGAATCGGTGACTGCAGCCCCTCACGGCCCTTCGCCGCCCAGTCATTGACCTTGATATAGGCCAGCCCCTTGGCGCCGTAGATGCCGACGAACTTGGTGTAGTCGTCGATCTCCTTGCGCGTCAGCTCGCCACCCTTGGGCAGGCGCAGCGCCGCCACCCGGCCCTCTGGATCGGCCGCCGGACCGGCGAAGACCTTGAACTCGACCTCGCCCATCAGATCGGCGACATCGATCAGCTCTAGCGGCACGCGCAGGTCGGGCCGGTCGGAGCCATAACGGCGCATCGCCTCGTCATAGGTCATGCGCGGGAAAGGCTCGGGCAGCTCGGTCGCGAGCACGCTCGCGAACAGCTCGCGGACCATGTGCTCCATCAGCTCGGTGAGCTGGGTCTCGTCCATGAACGAGGTCTCGATGTCGAGCTGGGTGAACTCGGGCTGGCGATCGGCGCGCAGATCCTCGTCGCGGAAGCAGCGCGCGATCTGATAATAGCGATCCAGCCCCGACATCATCAGCAGCTGCTTGAACAGCTGGGGCGACTGCGGCAGCGCGTAGAACTCACCCGGATGCACCCGACTCGGGACCAGGTAGTCGCGCGCGCCCTCGGGGGTCGACTTGGTCAGGATCGGCGTCTCGATATCGAGGAAGCCGCGCGCGTCGAGGAAAGTGCGCAGGGTCTGGGTGATGCGGCTACGCAGGCGCAGGCGCTCCTGCATCTCGGGGCGGCGCAGGTCGATATAGCGGTAGCGCAGCCGGATCTCCTCGGAGGTGTCGGCGCCGTGCTCATCGAGCTGGAACGGGGGCGTCTCGGCCGCGTTCAGCACCTGCAGCGAGAGCCCCAGCACCTCGACCTGACCGGTCGGCAGATCCGGGTTCTCGGTGCCTGCGGGGCGAGCGCGCACGCGACCGCTGAGCGTCAGCACGTATTCACTGCGCACCTGCTCGGCGAGCGCGAAGATGTCGGCGCGATCGGGATCGAACACCACCTGCACCAGCCCGCTGCGATCGCGCAGGTCGATGAAGATCACGCCGCCGTGATCGCGGCGGCGATGGACCCACCCGCAAAGACTGACCTCGCGGTCGATGAGCCCGCTCTCGAGCTCGCCGCAATAATGACTGCGCATGCCGTTCGATCCCCGTAAGACTGGTCACCGGCAGCGGTTCTGGCCGGTGGAGAGCAGGCGGCGAGCGCCGCCCGAAAAAACACCCCAAGATAACGGTAGGCCGGGCGCCGCGCAACCAGCGACTCGCGCGAGCGGGCGGTGCAGCACCGTCTCAGTGTTGCGCGGGCATCAGTCTCAGTGTTGTGCAGGCGTCACGTCTCAGCGTCGCGCGGGCATCACTTCAGTCCACTGCCGCCTTGGCCTTCGGGGTGCTTTTCGCGGCTGGCTTGGCCGCTGGCGCATCCGACTTGGGCTTGGTCTCGGTGGCCGGCTTCTCCTTCGTCTTATCGCCTGCGGCTTTCTCGCCCGTTCCCTTCTCCTTGGCCGCCTCCCCGTCTTGATGCAGGTTCTTGCGCTTGTCCTTGTCTTTCTTGAAGTCGGTCTCGTACCAACCGCTGCCCTTGAGCCGGAAGGCGGCGGCGGTGATCTGTTTGGTCAGGGCCGAGGCGCCACAGGCCGGACAGTCGGTCAACGGCGGATCACTGATCTTCTGCAATGCATCCAGCTCATGGCCGCATTCCCCGCATCGATACGCATAGATAGGCATGGTCTCACTCACCAAGCAAGGGTTGGATAACCGCGCGAATATGGGGTTTTGAGCGCGATTTTCAAGGGCCGCCGGTGGTCCGCTCAATCCTCGGCCGCATCGAGCACCGTGCGCAGATGACGAAACAGCCGCCGGGGCGCCTCGGGACGGCCGCGTTCGCTATCGCGCTGGGCGGCGCGCACCAGGCTGCGTAGCTGCTGGCGATCGAGCTGCGGATGGGCGCTGATCAGCTCGGCAAGGGCCTCATCACCCTCCGCGATCAGGCGCTCGCGCCAGCGCTCGACCTGATGCTGACGCGCGCTCGCGGCGCGCGCCAGCGCCTCGCGTTGGGCCAGCAGTGCCTGCAGCGGCTCGGTGTTCTCGCGCGCCAGGCAGTTGGCGATGCGTTTGTAATGGCGGCGCAATGCGCGCTGATCCTTGATGCGCGCGGTCTCGTCGATTGCCACCCAGGTCGCCTCACTGAGCGAGAGATCCTCGAGCAGCGCGCGCGGCAGCGCCAGGAGCTGCTCGGCCAACGCCTGCAGCGCCTGATGCTCGCGCTTGATCTGGCTGCGGCTCGGACGCTCGTCGAGTGGTTCCTGCGTGCTGGCTGCGTCAGGCTGAGTCACGTCAAGCTGAGTCGGGTCAAGCTGAGTATCGATGGGGTCGTGCTGATTCACAGGGATCATCAAAGCGTTGTGAAGAATGTCCGTCGGCGAGCGCTGCCCGATTCACCTCCAACATGTTACTCTCCGAGGCGGTCATTCCGAACAGATTTTGGGATCTCATGGGTTCCAGGTTTCTCGCCAACGGAGGAGGAAGGCTGTGAAGGTACTGCCACCGCTTGCTCTACTGCTGACAATAACCGGCTGGGTGCTCACCCTGCTGACCGGCATGACGCTCCTCTCTGGGCCCTATGAGGATGGGCGGACCTGCCAGACAGAGTGCGTCCAGACGATGTTCTTCTCGGGACTGGCGGCCACCGTCGTTGCCCTGCTGATCGCCGGGCTCGCGCTCAGGCTGTCCGACGGGCGCGCGTTGACCTACATCAGCCTGGTGCTGGTGGTCCCTCTCGGCATGATCTATGCCGGCTTGATCCTGATCGGCGAATTCGCCTGAAGATACAAGTTCGCCCTCTTGCCAACCCCATACGTCTACGGCCGTCGGCGGCGCCCTGCTCCCGCCGCGCCGCTCCCGCCACGCTGCGGTTCAGCCTTCGACCTGATCGCATTGCTCCAGCAGTTCGGCGAGCGCGGCCCGGCCGGCCTTGAAGTCGAAGCGGCGCACGGGCTGGATCACGGCCTCGAGGGATTGGCGCAACGGCGGGTCCATAATCTTCGGCGCTAGCGCCTCGACCTCGGCGCGAGCACGGAGATTCCGCGCGGCCAAGAGCGCATCAAGGCGGAGCAGCTCCGTTTTCAGATTCATCGCATCCAACGCCTCGCCACCGTCAAAGGCGGCAGCGGTGTCGGCGACTGTAGCCACCCTGGACACCGGCGCCAGGTTCGCGATCGACCGCAATGCCTCGGCCAAGGCCGCCTCGCATGCGGGAAGCCGCGACATCGCCGATCCATCGGCGCGGGCGATGCACTGCTCGAGTGCCTTTGCGGTCGCGCCAACCCGCGCCAGGCCCAGGCTCAGGGCCACGCCGGCTAGGGCATGGGCGGCGGCCTCGGCTGCGGCGTAGTCGCCAGCCGCGAGCCGGGTGCGAATCGCGACCGACTGCTCGCCAAAACGCTCGGCGAAGCGGCGCAGTCGATCCTGATGCACGGTCCGATCCTCGTCCACCGGCTCAAGCCCCGGACCAAGATCCACCAGCGGGGCGGATCGGGGTTGGCCAGCCGGCGCGGGCGCGTCGGCCAGGTGACGGTCAGGACCGTTTGAACGACGCAGTGGTCGCAGCATTGCGATCAGCCGTGAGCGCTCAAGGGGCTTGCCGAGGTGCCCATCCAACCCGGCTGCGAGACAGCGCGCGCGCTCTGCCTCGGTGACATGGGCGGTCATCGCAATGATCGGCAGCGCCGCGCACTCGGGCAGGGCGCGAATCCGGCGCGCGGTCTCGTAACCATCCATCCCGGGCAGTTGCAGGTCCATGAGGATCACATCGACACCCGCGCACCCTGACCCGTCTCCTGATTCATCCTCTGACTCAACCAGGCGCTCGAGCGCCTCGGCGCCAGACTCGGCGACCATCACCTCGGCACCGGTCCGACTGAGGATCGCAGCCGCGATCTCATGATTGAGCGGCTGATCCTCGACCAACAGCACGCGCAGGCCGTTCAACGCATCGCTCGCATCCAGCTCCGACGGCAAGCGTGTCGCGCGCGTGCCAGGCGCCGCCGCATCTAGCTCGACGGCGAACGCAAAGCGACTGCCGACGCCGATGCGGCTGCTCAGTTCGATCTCGCTGCCCATCTGGCGCACCAGGCGTTGGCAGATGGCGAGGCCCAGCCCGGTGCCGCCGAAGCGCCGGGTAATCGACGCATCGGCCTGGGTGAACGGCTGGAACACCTGCTCGCGCTGATCGTCCCGAATGCCGATGCCGGTGTCGCGCACGGCCAGCGCAAGCCGAATCCGCTCGGGCGCGCTCGGCTCATCGGGCTCGTCGGGCGCGAGCGGCTCGCAACGGACCTCGAGCACGACCTCGCCACGCTCGGTGAACTTGACGGCATTGTTGAGCAGGTTCGCCAGCACCTGGCGCAGGCGAGCCTCGTCGCCGAGCATCCAACAGTCCTCGACGCCCGCGTGTTCGATACGCAGCACCAAGCCCTTGGCCTCGGCGCTCAGCGCCACCAGGTCGCGGGCATCCTCGGCCAGAGTGGCGACGCTGAAGGCGGCCCGCTCCAGCGCGAGGTGGCCGACCTCGATCTTGGAGAAATCGAGCAGATCCCGGATCAGGTGCATCAGCGCCCGCGCGGCCCGTTCCGCCTTGGTCACATAGTCGCGCTGGGCCGCACTGAGCGGGCTGCTGTCGAGGAGATGAATGAAGCCGACGATGGCGTTCATCGGCGTTCGCAGTTCGTGGCTCATATTGGCCAGGAACTCGGATTTTGCCTGATTCGCGGCCTCGGCCTTCAGCTCCGCGCGCCGTCGCACCTCGGCCTCGACGCGCAACTGTTGGTTGGAGGCGCGCAGCTCTTGTAAGCCCGCCTGCACCCTGGATTCGAGTTCATCATTGAGCCGATTGAGCTTGTCATTCGACTGCTGGAGCGCCTCGGCATAGCTCGCCTGCATCGCGCGGCGTTGCTCCTCGAGCAAATAGAAGCGATCGGTCACCGCGAAGGCCAGGATCACCGCGTCGAGCGCGGAACCGATCTGCGTCGCCCAGGTGGTGATGAAGTTGGTCGGGATGAGACCGAAGGCATTGAGCGCGTAGATCACCATGAAGCCGAGCAGGACCGTCCAGCCAAGCGAGTAATAGCGCGCGGGACGAAAGCCCCGCAGACCGATCCTGAACCCGACCACGATGAACAGCACAACGCTGAACACCAGCGCCACCGCGAAGCGCAGCGCAAGCTCGTAGGGCGCAACCAACGCCAGCACCATGCCGACGACGGCGAGCCAGCTCAGCGCGCCGAGGATACGGTGGATGATCGGCGCGTTGGTCGCGGTATCCAGGATCGAGCGCGTGAACAGCACCCCGGCGAAATAGGCCGCAGACAGAAACAACGGCAGGCTGACATTGGCCCACCAAGGCTGATTGGGCCAGAAGAATTGAAACGAGATCCCGCTCAGCGCGAGCTGAAAGGCGACGTAGAGGCTGACGAAGAGCGCGTAATAGGCCGCATTGACATCCCGCAGGCGCCAGAAGTGATAGAGGTTATAGACGACCAGCATCAGCAGCGCCCCATAATAGAGTGCCAACACGCTGTACTCGGTCGCCATGCGCTCGAACGCCGCATTGCGCGAGAGCAGCTCGATCGGTAGATTCAGCGAGCCCGCCGTCTCAATGCGCAGATAGACCCTGAGTGATTGCCCGGGCTGCAATGCCACCGGAAACAGGAAGGTGCGCGCCGTGATCGGCCGCGCGGCGAAGGGTTGCCGATCGCCGGTCTCATAACGCCTGAGCCCGGTCGGCGCGTCGATGTAGACGATCACCGAATCGAGCAGCGGATAGGCCAGTTCGAGGTAATAGGTGTCCGGGTGATCGAGGTGGCTGTCGACCTGCAAGCGTGCCCAATGCACGCGGCGATCAAACCCCAGGTTGTGCATCTCGCTGTGCGCCGGCGCGAAGGCTGCGGACCAGGGCGGCGAGCGGATGTCGTCGATGTCAAGATTCCCTTCCGGGTCGAGCAAGAGTTGCAGATGGCCGACCGTGCTGTATACAGCTTGATCGCCCGCCACCCGCAGCGGCTTGATCCCGGAGGCTGCGGCAGCCGCGTCAACCGGGTGCGGGCTGGCCTCCTCGGTGATCGAGTCGCCCAATGTCGAGCCCGTTGTCGAGCCAGCTGTCGAGCCAGCTGCCGAGCCAACGACCAACCCCGCAATCACCAGCATCCAGGTCAAGCGTGCCGACAGTCGGAGCATGGCGAGCACCGTGCCTAAACCACCCGGCCTCTAGCGGGTCGATTCCCAATGCTGAAGCCACAGCTGACCCGGACCACTTTGCATGGCCTGCTCCAACGCCTGGGTCGCCGCTAATGCAAGGTCCTGTCCATGCAGCGGCTCGGCCTTGTCCAGCATTGCAAAATCCGCTGTGATCCCGCCCACGCTTGCGGTCAATGAGCGCTTGGAGTCAGGGGACTTGATAGCGAGCGCGGCGACGGCCTCGATGATCGCGGCCGCGCGCTCGAATGCGGCCTCCGCATCCGCTTGGGGCAGAAGGATCGCAAACCGAGATCCGCCGTAATGCGCGCAGAGATCAAGCGGACTCGAGACCCGACCTGCAATCAGGGCGCCGATCACTTGCGCGACGCGCTCGAGCAGGCGCTGAAGGGCGAGCTGTCCGGTCGCCTGTGCGATCGCGTCGACATCATCGAGACCCACCAGCAGAAACGACAGCCTTGTGCCTTCAAGTTCGGCGCGCGTGGTCTCACGCGCGAGCAGCGCGTCACAGGCGGCGCGGTTGGGCAGGCCGGCAATGGCATCGACGTTGGCGAGCGTTCGCAGCCGATCCCGACTCGCCTTGAGCTGCAGATGTACTTCGACCCGCGCCCTGACCCGAAGCCGTTTGATGGGCTTGGTGATGTAATCGACAGCGCCGACCGCGAAGCCCTTGGCTTCATCCTCGAGTTCGGTCTTGGCGGTGACGAAGATCACCGGGATCTCGGCGAGTCGGGGCTCGAGCCTGAGCAGACGGCAGACCTCGTAGCCATCGACGTCGGGCATCATGATATCGAGCAGGATCAGATCGATGCGCCGATTCAGCGCGATCTCGATCGCCTCCTCGCCCGAGATGGCAAAGAAGACCTCGTAATCATCGCCGAGCGCTGCGGCCAGCACCTCGATGTTCTCGGGAACATCATCAACGATCAGCAGATGCGGTCGTTGTTCCGTGGCAGGGTCACTGGTTACCATCTACGCCGTTCTCGCGGTGCCGTTCTCACGCTCTAGGGGGGATCAGTGCTAGGGGAACTGTTCGAGCCGATCCATCGCCTGCTCGTAGCGCTCGCGCAGCGTATCGCGCAGCTTGGCCTGCTTGGCGCCGGCACAGCCGCCCATCTCCTGCAAGCGCGCCAGGAAGTCTTCGCGCATGCGCGCCTGCGCATCCCGATAGTAGCCTTCTGGAAAGAGATCGTCCTGCACATCGAGCACAGTCATCCGAAAACCGCTCGCGAGGATCTTGTTGAGGTTTTCGCTACGGCGCCCCGAGCGATCTTGTCGACAGCGATCGTTGTAGAGATCAAGCTCGAAGGCCGCTTCGACCGCGTTCACGATGAGCGCTTGCGTCGCCTCGTCGAGCGACGCTTGGGCGTCGGCCTCACTGGGCATGAGCAGCGCGAGCGCGAGCACGAGCAGCGCCCCGAGGACCATGCCGGCGGTCAGGCGCATCGACTCGATCGATGCCAACCGCATTCGCGCCTGGCGGCGACCCGGCGTGTGCGCGGTCGCGCCGGTCACGACGGCGACCTGATCGTTGAACTGTCCCATCGGCTCACTCCGGAGAAATGGACTGGTCTAAACGTAAAGCCATCTGGCCGCGCTGTAAATGTCGCGCGTCTCCCTGGCTGATCATCAACACCGATCATCATGCGACCCCCGTGGGTTCTCTGTATCATGGACGCCTGCTCAAGTCACCGTTAAGAGGCCTGGCTTTGCCGCGCACATCGACAGCAGCTGGCATCTGATGCAATGGCTTTTCCTATTGTTGCCGATCGCGGCCGCCTCCGGGTGGCTCGTCGCGCGTCGCACGGGCTCCGGGCGGCGTGGCGAGAGCCGCTGCGGTAGTGCCGACCCGGTCTTCTTCCGTGGCCTGAATTACCTGCTCAACGAGCAGCCGGACAAGGCGCTCGACGTCTTCCTACGGCTGGCCGAGGTCGATGGCGAAACCGTCGAGACCCATCTCGCGCTCGGGGCCTTGTTTCGGCGTCGCGGCGAGGTCGATCGCGCCATCCGCATCCATCAGAACCTGGTCGCGCGCGAGACGCTGAGCAGCGCCCAGCGCGGCTATGCGCTCTATGAACTCGGACGCGACTACATGCTCGCCGGGCTGTTTGATCGCGCCGAGAGCCTGTTCCTAGAGCTGGTCGAGCAGGGGCTCCAGGATCGACGCGCCTTGCGCAGCCTGATCGAGATCTATCAGGCCGAGAAGGACTGGCACCGCTGCCTGGAAACGGCCCATCAGTTACGACAACGCTGCGACTGGCCGATCCAGACCGAGATCGCCCATTATCACTGCGAGCTGGCCGATGAATGCCGTCGCCACGGGCAGCGCGACGAGGCCCGCGCGCACTTGCTCGACGCCCAGGGCATCGACCCGAACTGCATCCGCGCCACGCTGATCCAGGCGCAGATGGAGATGGAGGGCGGCGACCCGGCCTCCGCCCTGATGCTCTACCGCCACCTCGCTCGACGCGGTCCCGACTATCTCCCGGCCATGCTGCCGGAGCTACTGCGCTGCTGCGAGCGCATCGGCCGTCAGGGCGTCACCCAGGAGCTTGGCGAGCTGTTCGCGGCGCATCCATCCTCGCCCTTGATGCTCGAACTCTCGCGCGCAATCGAGCGCGAGCAAGGCCCGCAGGCGGCACTGCGGTTTCTCGACGACTATCTCGGCCATTATGCCGATCTGGCGGGCGCCGAGCGGCTCTTGGAGCTGCGCCTCTCGGCCTTCCCGCAACAGGCCGCCGAGGGCGATCAGCAACTGCTCGAGGTCATCCGACATCTGGTGGCCGCGCAACCGGGCTATCGCTGCGATCAATGCGGCTTTGAGGCGCGCGCGCTGCATTGGCAATGCCCGAGCTGCAAGCACTGGGGCAGTATCAAGGCCGTCGCTCCGCCACCGCTGTGCCAACCCGTGGGCGCCACCACGCGCCCGAGTGCCAGCAGCCTATAGCCGGTTCACCCACCCCCATCGAGGACAGATCGCCTTGACCGAGCCCCGTATCATCGTCGCCCTCGACTATGCGTCCGCCGACGCCGCCCTCGCCCTCGCCGATCGGCTCGATCCGCACCGTTGTCGGGTCAAGGTTGGCAAGGAATTGTTCACCCGCGCCGGGCCGGCCGTGGTCGAACAGCTCGTCAAGCGCGGGTTCGATGTCTTTCTCGACCTCAAATATCACGACATCCCGAACACCGTCGCCGCTGCCTGCGCGGCGGCCGCAGACCTTGGGGTCTGGATGCTCAACGTGCATGCCTCCGGTGGGGCAGCCATGATGCAAGCTGCGCGCGAGCGCCTCGCGCCCCTGCCGCAGCGGCCGTTGTTGATCGCGGTGACCTTGCTCACCAGTCTCGATGACGATGACCTGACGGCGATCGGTTGTCCGGGCAGCGCGCGCGAGCGCGTCGCCTTGCTCGCCGAGCTGAGCGCGCAGGCGGGGCTGGACGGGGTCGTCTGCTCCGCGCACGAGGCCCGCGACCTGCGCGCGCGCCTGGGCCCGGAACAGCTGCTGGTGACGCCCGGCGTGCGTCCTGCCGACAGCGCGAGTGGCGACCAGAAACGCGTCATGACACCGAGCCGCGCCATCGCCGCAGGCGCCGATCATCTGGTGATCGGGCGGCCCATCACGGCTGCGGCCGATCCCCAAGCCGCGCTCTCGGCCATCGAGGCCGACGTGGCCGCTGGGCCTCGCACGCCCGGCTGAGCCCTCGCGCCCAACCGCTTTCATCGACCTACCAACCAACAACGCGAAAGGAGCCCCCATGGCCAAGATCAACAAGGCTGTCTTCCCGGTTGCCGGCCTCGGCACTCGTTTCCTACCGGTCACCAAGGCCAGCCCCAAGGAGATGTTGCCGATCGTCGACAAACCCCTGATCCAATACGCCGCCGAGGAGGCCGAACAAGCCGGCGCGACCCAACTGGTGTTCATCACCGGCCGCCATAAGCGCTCGATCGAGGATCATTTCGACAAGGCCCCCGAACTCGAGGCCGAACTCGAGGCCGGGGGCAAGGACAAGCTGCTGAACATCGTGCGCACCATCCTGCCGGACCATGTCAACTGCATCTACCTGCGCCAGTCGGAGGCGCTCGGGCTTGGACACGCGGTCCTTTGCGCCAAGCCGGTGATCGGCAATGAGCCCTTCGCGATCCTGCTTGCCGATGACCTGATCGACAATGCCGGCAAGGGGGTTTGCGAGCAGATGGCCGATCTGCACGCGCGCACCGGTGGCGCCAGCATCCTCAGCGTGCAGGAAGTGCCGCCGAGCGAAACGCACAAGTATGGCATCGTCGAAACCGAGACACAGCCCGATGGCACGCTGCGGGTGACCTCGATGGTGGAGAAACCCAAGCCCGAGGACGCGCCGTCGAATCTCGCGGTGGTTGGACGTTACCTGCTCACGCCGGCGATCTTCGAGAAGCTCGAGCAGACTCAAGCCGGGGCCGGCGGCGAGATCCAGCTCACCGACGCGATCGCCGCACTGCTCGACGAAGAGATGGTGATCGCCCATCCCTTCGAGGGCAAGCGTTACGACTGCGGCAGCAAGGAAGGCTATCTCCAGGCCACGGTCGAACTCGCGCTCAACCATCCCGAACTCGGCGAGGGCTTCCGCAGCTATTTGAAATCGCTCGTGCTCTAAACCGCAGGGATGCGAATGGGGCTCGGGCGATGTCGATCGCCAAGCCCCATCGCGCTGCCGCCCACCTGCGGGGCTAGCAGCGCAACCCACGAGAGACGCGTTTTCTCCCGTTTCGGGCAACTCTTGCAGCGCTTTCCTTCCTTATATTTTTTGCAGCATTTGCCGTTCTTCTTGGGCATGGTCGGGCCCTGATTTGATGTGCTTAGGCGCCAGTCGAGGCTGCGGCGCTGATCTTCTTGGCGGCGGCCGCAAGCTCGTTATCGATCATCAGCAGCCCCTGCCCCTGATCACCGAAGAGCCGCAAGCGGCCGAGAATGTCGTTCACCGTCGCCTCTTCCTCGATCTGTTCGGTCACGAACCACTGCAGGAAGATATGGGTCGCGTGGTCTTTCTCTTGAGCCGCATGATCGACCAAATCGTTGATCGCCCCCGTCACGCCGCGCTCGTGATTCAAGGTGCGCTCGAACATATCCATGATGCCAGCGGTCTTGGCCGGCGGCGCTGACACTGCCTCGAGCTGAACAGTCGCATCCTGATCGAGCAGATAGCGGTACATCTTCAGCGCATGGACCATCTCTTCCCCATGCTTGGCCATGAACCAGGCTGCCGTCCCATTGAGGTTGCTGCTCTCGGCCTGCGCGGACAGGCCGAGATAAAAGTAGGCGGAGAAGAGTTCACGGTTGATCTGCGCATTGATGCGCGATGCCATCTCGTTGGAAATCATCGACAGGTCTCCGTTATTACCCAGCATTGGCCGTTGCGCACACGGACGATCCGCGCGTTGGACGTCAAGCGCACCTTGAACGCGCCGATCTGGGTGGACTGAACTGGGTGGACTGAATCGAACGACGCGATGCGTCGCAAATCGATGAAGTTGCGAGTCGATCTCGGTTTTCAAGAGAGAGCCTCGACATCCGAGTCAAACCCGGTGCCGTTTCCGCCCCCTGAGGCAAGCCTGTAGAATCCACGGTCTTCGCCAGACACGCGCCCGTGCCCTTGCTGCTTGAACCCACCCCTCGGAAATCCCTGGCCCGAAGATGACCCAACCTCCCCGTCGAGCCCGCGTTGTCGTTGCCGGCGCCAGTGGCTTCATCGGCACCGCCCTCTGTCCGCTGCTCGCCGAGCGCCTCGAGGTCGTCGCCTTGACGCGCTCGCCCGCCCGCGCCCGCAGCCCGGACCCGGACGGATTCGTCCACTGGCGTCAGTGCGATCTGTTCTGCTCGCGCGAGCTGATCGCCGCCCTTGCCGATATCGACGTCGCGGTCTATCTGGTGCACTCACTCGCGCCCTCATCGCGCCTCACCCAGGCCCGCCCGCGCGACATGGATCTGGTGCTCGCCGATAACTTCGCGCGCGCGGCCGCGATCAACGGCCTCAAGCAGATCGTCTTCGTCAGCGGCGTGATGCCGGAGAGCTTTCACTTCTCGCCCCTGCTCTGGAGCCGGCGCGAGGTCGAGATGGTGCTCGGCTCCAGGGGCACGCCAGTGACCGCGCTGCGCGCCAGTCTGGTAATGGGGCCAGGCGGCACCGGCCCCGGATTGCTGCTCGATCTGGTCCGGCGCCTGCCCGTGCTGCTCTTGCCGCCGACCGCTGGCTCCTCGACCCGCCCCATCGCGCTGCGTGACCTGGTGCGCGCCATCCTGCACTGTCTGGGACAGCCCGAGCGCTTCCGTGGGCCTTTCGATATTGGCGGGGCCGAAGCGCTCAGCTACGAGGCCATGCTGCGCGAAACGGCCGAGGTGCTCGGGCTGCGGCGCCGCTTCATCAAGGTGCCAGCACTACCAGTCGGCCTCGCCTCGCTGACGGCGCGCGCGGTCAGCGGCGCGCCGGCGGCCATGGTCGGCGCCATCGTCGAGAGCCTGCCGCAGGATACGCGCATGCGCGATAACCCCGTGCAACAGGCGATCGCGCCAGGGGCGCTCGGTTTTCGCGCCGCGCTCGAGGTCAGTATTGACCCGAGCACCAAACGCCTCTTGCCAAGCCCACGTACACACCTCAAGGGACAAGACCGCGAACGGATGCGGGAGCAATCGCTGGTGCGCTCGATCCAGCGCGCCATCCTGCCACCCGGCCAGGACGCCGCCTGGCTGGCCGGCAATTATTTCCGCTGGCTCGGTCGCTGCTGCTGGCCGCTGGTACGCAGCCGGGTCGCGGACAACGGCGATGTTGAGGTCTGGTCGCGGTTACCGAGGCTGAAGATGCTCGCCTTGCACCGAATGGCGCACGAGAGCACGCCCGAGCGCCAGATCTACGAGGTCGCTGGCGGCCTCTTGGCGCGCACCGGCGACGGCCGCGCCCGCTTCGAGTTCCAGACCCTGCTCGATGGGCGTTACACCATGACCGCGATCCATGATTACGCCCCGGCATTGCCCTGGTATCTCTACATGGTCACCCAGGCGCTGGCGCATCGGCTGGTGATGCGCCGCTATCAGTCGCGTCTCGCGCGCCTCGCGCGCTAGCCGCCATCGCCGGGCGGCGCCGAGCCGATGCCGGGCCGTCGAGAAACCGGCATAATGGCGATCGTTCCAAGCCTGAGCCACCGACACCCGCCCCCGGAGAGTCACCAGGACGCGAACCCCCGCAAACCGAACAAGATCGCGCCCTGAATTCGAGCGCGACGAATCCGGAGGATGTCCGACATGCCCGACTCATCGCAATCGATCTGGAAACCCCTGTTCTGGCTCGTGCTCGCCGCGTTGATCAGCGTCTATCTCCTCTATCAATATCATAGTGATCAGCTGCGGCAGACCCTCGATCAGGAGCGCCAGTCGCTGCGCTCGCTCGATCGCAGCCTCGACGCCAGCGAGTCCGAACTCGCCAAGGCGACACGGGCGCTGAATGCGGCCCGCACCGAGATCAGCGCGCTCGAAGACAGGCACCACCAAGCGCTCGCGTCGGCGAATAGGCAGGCGGAGACAGAGGTGGAGAGAGAGCCCCAAGGCGCAGCCAAGGCAATGAAGCAAACGCCGCAACAGCCTCTTGCCGAGCCGGGTGAGCAGAGCAACAGCAGCCTGTGCGAGGACGCCATCGAACAGGCGTCTGACCAGGTTCACGCCTTCTACGAACACCTCATACCGCTCGGCGCGCAGCTGACCGAAAGCGGATTACTGATCAATCTTAGTGGCGACAGGATGCGCTTTCCCAGCGGCAGCGCCACATTGCCCGCTGACGCGGCGCCCACGCTAGACCAAATCGCCGAGATCCTGCTCGACCATCCAGACCTCCGGGTTCTGATTCAGGGTCACACCGACAGCTCCGGCAATCACGAACTCAACCTGCGGCTTTCGGAACAGCGCGCCGCCGCCGTGCGCCAAGCATTAGCGGAACGCGGGGTCGAGACCGCGCGAATCAGCGTCGAGGGCCTCGGCTCAGTGGTCCCGATCGCTGACAACGCAAGCGCTGCTGGACGTCAACGCAACCGCCGGGTCGAACTCTATCTTGCGCGCGAGAACAACCGCTAACCGAGCCGCATCAACCTGCATCACTCACCGGCGCCACAGCGACTCATCAATGAGATCCTTGAGGCGCTGATGCATCGGCGTTTCCACTGACGTCAGCTCCAAACTGGTGCGGAAACGGCCCTCCCAAGGCACGCTTCTCACCACCCGCGCATAGACCTCTCCGATGCTCGAAAAGCCCTGTTGCGGCGCCAGATTGATCACGACATCGGAGGCATCCGGGAGCCCGAGCGGCAGATCAGCGCGCAAGCCATGGTAGCTGAGATCATTGATCAGGCCAGGGATTTTCCCAGGGCGGATACGCTTTTGATCGATCTGGCGAAAGGTGGCATCGAGGTGGACGTGGATACGCGGAGAACGGCGCACCTCGATCGGCAGGATCTCGATCCGCCGGGGATCATTCACGGCGCGCAGTTCATAGAGTTGAACCGGCTGCGAGATGCCCTTGAAACGCACCTCATTGACCGCGCCGACCTCGATCGAAGCGGCCGCCTCGGCGCGGGTCGATTCGCTGATCAACACCTGACCGCGCAGCGCGAACGACTCCATGCGCGAGACGAGATTCACCACATCGCCAATCACTGTATATTCGCTATGCGCCGCAGCGCCAAAGCTGCCGGCGACCAGATGACCGGTGTTGACCGCGATACCGGCAAAGAGCTTGGGCAGCCCCCGCGCCTCGTTCGCCTGGTTCAGCGCCCGCATCGCCCGCTGCATCTCGGCCGCGCAGGCGAGCGCGCGCAGCGGATCATCAGCGCGCGCCTCGGGCACCCCGAAGACCGCCATGACCGCATCGCCAACGAACTTATCCACGACGCCGCCGAAACGCTCGATGATCTCGGTCATCGCCACGAACCAGCGATTCAGGAGCCAGATCATGGTCGGCATGGGCAATGACGCCATCAGCGCCGTAAACCCGCGAATATCGGCGATCAACACCGTTGCATAGGCCTCAACCCGGGGCTGGGCCTCGAGCAGAAAGGCATCGAGCAACGGATTGAGCCGTTGCTCAAGGGCTTGACGCAGGACATGCGGCTGCTCCGGACTCGTCAAACGGAGCAAATCCTCATCTTCAAGGTCGCGGACAACCTGTTCGATGCGCGCAAACAGCGGGTCCCGATCACGATGTTGCATGGAGATAGGTATAAGCACTCAGTCGTTGGGGCGATGATACTCCTCTGACGGGCCTTGGCGCTCGCCGCTTCGGTCTCGGGGCTGGCGCCATCGGCACTCACGGCGTCTGGCGCGGATACCGGCTCGCCATCGAGCACAACGATATTGCCTCGATGCATGTCGCCATGACACTCGCGGATGCGTCCCCCGCGCTGGCGCTGCTGAGTTCGGGACTCAGGCGCGGGGATCAGGCTGGCGTGGAAATCGGCCACGCGCTCGGCCAGGCGGTCGATCAACGGCCCGTTAAGCGGCTGCCGCGAGAACAAGGCCTGTTGCGGGAACCGACGCATGCGCACCGCATGGTCGATCACCTCGCCCTCGCCCTGCGCGCCGAAGCGAACACGCTCGCCCGCGCCCTCGCACAGCACTAGCACCACATCGAGATAGAGCTGTGGTGCCAGGCGACGGTTGAGTCGCAGTTCCTCCTCGCAGTAGAAACGCCGCCGCTCGAGGATCGAAAAGTCAACGAACCCAAGCGACACTGGACGCTTGAACTTGTAGGCAAAATCGCCGGCCAAGAACAACTGCGAGATATGGGTGCTCAGACCCTCAACCTGTTCGAACGGATGCGGATAGGCGCGCGGCTCGGGCAGATCAGCGAGGGATGTCAATTCGTCGGCCAGCATCAGTGGGCTTGCGAAAACGAGCGCTGTTTCAATAGACTATGCGATATTGCTTGATTCATGCCTATCGCTCCGAGGTTCATTTGATGAGTATCGAACGTATCGTTTTCGCCGTCGCCGGCGCCTTTGTGCTGATCTCGGCCATCCTCGCCGCCACGCTCAGTCCGCTCTGGCTCTGGTTCACCGGCTTCGTTGGGCTCAACCTGCTGCAGTCCGCCTTCACCGGCTTCTGCCCGCTGGCGGTCATCCTGAAGAAGTTCGGTAAGGAGCCTGGCCCGGCTTTCTGAGCCGGTGTTCTGATTCAGCGTGCTGAAGACGACGCGCGGCCAGGACACTGCCCGTGGCCGCGCACCCCGACCAGATCGCCCTCACTAGTGCAGCACTGCATTTATCCGGCTCTCATGGGAGCGCCGACTTCAGCGCCAGTATATTCAGGATGCCGACTGAAGTCGGCGCACTCAGGGGATCAGGATTTCCACGTTGCCGCACTAGACCAAAGCAGACCGCTTTGATCAAACCGCCGCAGCCGCTCGATCCATGAGCACCCGGCTCCGAGCCCGAGCCGCCCTCGCCACCCGCGCAATCGGTAGATCGTCGCCCTGACGCCAGCGTCTCACCGCCTCCGCCTTACCTTCTCCGGTCACCAGGATCAGTACCTGCTGGCTGTTAGCCAGTGCCTGCAACGTCAGCGATACCCGGTCTGGTGGCGGTTTCGGCGCATCGAAAACCGGCATCACCAGCCGATCCTCGGGGATCTCACGGCCTGGAAAGAGGCTGGCCGTGTGCCCGTCCTCACCCATTCCCAGGAGCACGAGATCAAACGGCAAGGCGGTCCACACGATCAGCTCGTAGGCCGCCGCACCGACCTCGGCACCCAATTCTACCGGGATCGCATGGACCTGCAGCCTGGGCACGGGAACATGATGGAGCCAGGCCTCGTTGGCCGCGAGGCTGTTACGCTCGCCATCGCGCGACGGCAGGCAGCGCTCATCACCATGATAGATCCACCAATGCTCCCAGTCCGCCTCGGCAGCGGCCAGCCGCTGATAGGCGGCGGTTGGCGTGGTGCCGCCGGCAAGACAGAGCTTAAAACGGCCGTGGTGCTCGATCGCGGTTTTCGCCGCCGCGAGGATACGCTCGGCCGCAGCTTCGGCAACGGCCGTTTTGTCGGCAAACAGCTCAGTGTCGGCACCCGGCAGGACAATCTCATCAGAGGGCATCTCAAGTCTCCTTTGAAGGTCGGTTCCGCGCTCATGTCACCAATAGAATACGCACATTGATGGTCAGCCCGCACGCAACGCGCGGCCACTCTCAAGCCGGCATCACTTGACCAGCGCCGAGGCATCGCGTAGTAACTCTGAAGCCACGATTCCTGAGCGATGAGGAGAAGCACCCATGGCAGAGACGATGCGCGACATCATGAACCCTGGCGCGAACAATCACGACCCCCGGTTCCCGAAGGCCCCGGGCGATTGGGCCACCGCCGACGCTGAACAGCAAGCCGTTGAAGAAGGACTGAGCCTGAGTGACGATCACTGGGAGGCGATCCGCGCGCTACAGGCCTTTTTCGCGCAGGAAGATGAGCCCAATCCGCGGGCATTGCATGACGCACTCGACGAGCATTTTCATGACCGTGGCGGTCTCAAGTATCTGTACGAGATCTTCCCCGGCGGCCCCGTCGCGCAAGGCTGCCGATTGGCTGGATTGAAACCACCTGCTAGCGCAGTCGACAGCTCATTCGGCAGCGTTCAATAGCGTCCAAGCAGACACTGAGCCTGTTGGACGCGTGCGCGTGCTGAGGCTCAAAGCCCTAACGCCGAGGAGACATTAGATCAGGGCCCGCGCTGCGGGCCCCTCAGCTGATTGGGTCAAATCGCAGACAGTGCCTGGCCGATCTGGCAAGGTTACCAACGCCCCTTCTCCATCGGCTCGGCCTGCCGATCCGTCTCCGCATCCAGAAAGCGGCGCGCATCCTCGGTCTCAACATCCTCATCCATCAGAATCCGCTGGCCGTCCCCCTCAAGATCATCGAACTGACCGCTGCGCGCGGCCCAGAACAGGACGCCGACCGCGACCAGCCCCAGCAGCAGCATGCCGGGTATCAGGCCATAGATGACTTCCATAGGCTATCCTCGCTGTTTGAATAATCCCCGCAACCGCGCCGAATTGCCGATCACCGCTAGTGAACTCAGCGGCATCGAGATCGCCGCGACCAGTGGCGTGATCAAGGCCGCCATCGCCAACGGCACCATGATCAGATTGTAGGTGATCGAGAGCCCGATATTCTGGCGGATGGTGCGCAAGGTCCGGCGCGACAGCGCCATGGCATCACGCACGCGCATCAGCTCGGTGTTCATCAACACGATATCGGCGCTGGCAATCGAGACATCGGTGCCGCTGCCAACGGCGATGCCGACATCGGCACGCACCAGCGCCGGCGCATCATTGATGCCATCGCCGATCATTGCCACTCGCTCACCGCGCTGTTGCAGCTTCGCAATCACCCGATCCTTCTCCTCGGGACGCACATCGGCGATCACCTCGATCGCGCCGAGCCGCGCGGCGATGCGCCGCGCCACAGCCGCTCGATCGCCGGTGAGCAGGGTCACCTTGATGCCGTCCGCCTGTAGCTGCCGAACCACCTCGGCGGCATCGGGCCGCAGGCGGTCGGTGGCCACCAGGCGCAGGCGCTCGACGCCGTCGATCGCGCAATGCAGCCGGGTGCCGAGCGGATACGGTTCGGCATCGGGCTCGACCTCGGCGTCAGGCGCTCGCCCGTCGAGTCCATTCGCTTCGGCCTCATTGGCTGCGATTCCATGAGCCTCGCCCCCATTGGCTTCCAGTCCACTGGCCTCGATCCCATTGGCGATGAGCCAATCGCGGGTTCCGATCAGCACCTGATGACCATCGACAGTGCCGGCGATCCCGGCCCCAGGCTCGACCCGAACCGCTCGCACCCGCGCCGTGCTCAACCCCACCCGCGCGGCCTTGGCGAGACGCACGACAGCGCGCGCGAAGGGATGCTCGGAGACCTGCTCCAACGCCGCTGCCAGTCGCAGTCGCTCGCGCTGCTCGGCATCCAGGGTCGCGGCCCCGGAATGGGTTTGCCAGGACGCGCTGGGCGCGGCCGCTCGGCTCTCCCAGGACACCCCAGGCATGGCTGCTGGCCTCTGCAAAGACGCCCCAGGCACGGCTGCCGGGGTCTGACATGACGCCTCAGGCGCGGCTGTTCGGGTCTGGATTTGCACCACCTCGGGTCGGCCTTCGGTCAGGGTGCCGGTCTTGTCGAAGACGACGTGCTTGATGTCGGAGAGGGTCTCAAGCACCGCGCCCTGCTTGATCAGGATGCCGTGGCGTGCGCCAAGCCCGGAGGCGACCGCGATGGCCATCGGCGTCGCCAGCCCAAAGGCGCAGGGACAGGTGATGATCAACACCGAGGTGGCCGCCATCAGGGCCGTCTCCAAATCGCGCCCCATCCAGAACCCGAAGGTCAGCAAGGCCAGCGCCAGGGTGAGGGCGACGAACCAGGGCACGATGCGATCGGCGAGCGACTGGATCGGCGCCTTGCTCGATTGTGCCTCCTCGACCAGCCGGATGATGCGCCCGAGCGCGGTCTCGCGCAGCAGTCCGGTGACCTGGATCTTGAGCACGCCGGCGCCGTTGAGCGTGCCGGCGGCCACCATCTCGCCGACGCCGCGCGCGACCGGCTCCGACTCACCGCTGAGCATGGCCTCGTCGATCTCACTGTGGCCCTCGCTGACGATGCCATCCGCTGGGATGGTCTCGCCCGGGCGCACCAGCACGAGATCGCCCTGCTTGACCGCGCGGATCGGCAGCACCACCGGCTCGCCATCGCGCAGCACCGTCGCCACCTTCGGCTGCAGGTCTAGCAGGCGCTGAGTGGACGCCACCGCTTGGCGCTTCGACATCGCCTCAAGGAAGCGACCGACCAGGATCACGAACAGGAAGTTGACTACCGTGTCCCAGTACACCTGCCCCGGGCCACCCAGGGTGACATAGAGCGAGTAGAGGTAGGTGATGGAGGCGCCGATCGCGATCGGCAGGTCCATGGTCAGCGCGGCCTGCCGCAGCCCGAGCCAAGCGCCGCGCAAAAAGGGCCAGCCGGAGTAGAGCAAGGTCGGCGTGGCAATGGCGAAGCCAATCCAGTGGAAGAGACCGCGAAACTCACCTTGATCGGCACCAGCATAGAGCGCGATCGAGATCCACATCAGGTTCATCGCCGCGAAGCCGGCGAAGGCCATGCGATAGAGCAGCCCTCGGTTGCCCCGCTTCAGGGCGCCTTCGGCGGCCTCGGGATCGAAGGGTACGGCGGCATAGCCAATCTGGCTCAACCGACCCAGCAGGCTCGACAGGCGCAGGCGCGTGTTATCCCATTTCACCCGCAAGCGGCGACCGGTCAGGTTGACCCGCGCCTCCTCGACGCCGGGCATCCGTGCGAGCCCGGTCTCGATCAGCCACACGCAGGCGGCGCAGTGGATACCCTCGACGTGCAAGTTGACCTCTCGCAGATCGGTGCTGGTGTCGAGATAGGCCGCCTGCACCTCATCGAGATCATAGATGCCGAGTTGCTTTGGCGGCTCCGGTGGCGGCCCCAGCACCTCGCCCTCAGGCGTGCGGCGGTAGAAGCCATCGAGGCCGGCGGCATGGATCGCCTCGCAGACAGACTTGCAGCCGATGCAGCAAAATACCCGCTCCGCGCCGGCGACAGCGGCTCGCACTGGCTCGGCGGGATCGACCGGGAGACCGCAGTGAAAGCAGCGCGCCAGCGTCGAGGCCCCGGTGCTCGTGGATGCCGAGAGCTTGGAGTCAGCGGTCATCGAGATCGGAGGCTAGACAAAATAGCCGGCAGCGACGGCCAAGGCCGGGGGTCGGCGCTGCTTAGCGGCTCGCAACGCCGATGCGCTGGTCGAAGATGACCTCTTGGCCATCGGTTTCGGCCACCACCAGGGTGTCCCACAGCCCAGCCATCGCAAAACTCACCTCGACCGCATAGCGTCCGGGCGCTTCCTCGACCATCGGCTGCGAGAAATCCGCTGAGGGGTCCGAGGGCCGATAGGCATAATAGGTCACCCGATCCGGGCGAACCGGCTGGCCCACTGCGTCGACCACGTGGAAACGCACCGTTGTCGCGCGCTCCTTGGTCACATCCGCAGGGGTATCCAGGCTCATGGTCCAGCCCGGCGCCTCGGCGCGGCGAGTGGTCATGGTCCGCTCGACGTTGCGCCCGCGCTCGTAATAGTCATCAATGACCAGTCCGGGATTGGTCACGAAGGCGAGCACGATCATCGTCGCGTTCACCGCCAGCACGACCAGGATCAGGCCAACCCAGCCAATGACCCAAGGGCTGCGCCAGGCGGAATTGGCGTCTCGCCCGGAGAAGCCCAGCCTGGCTCTCAAGCCGGCCACAAGCTGTGCAGTCGTCGCATGACTCATCGTTGACTCCTTCCTCCTAGCTACCGTAGCCGAGTAACCATTCCTCGAGCCCACAGCTCAGCGGGCAGGCCCAAAGAATGCGCTCTCACGCTCTGCGGTGATCTCGGTGCCATCATCGAGCTTGGTGGTCGCCTGAAATGTGATCGGCACGCGCTCGCTGTCGAGGTCCGAGCGTTTGATCTTGACGAACACGATCATCGGCTTGACCTCGCCACTTGTCGTGCGCAGTAGCTCGTCGGTACCCACCAAGCTGATCGGAACTGCGCTGTCGGCGCTGATGTTGACGTTAAGATCCTGCTCGCTCTTGTTCAAGACCTTCAGCGTGTACTTGTTTTGGATGGACCCATCCGAGAGCTGTACGAACATCGGGGCACGCTCATGCAGAACCTTCAGCTCGATCGCCGCGAGGCTCGACAGCCCATACAGGATGCCAGTGAGCGCGAGCGCCAGGATCGCGGTGTAGACCCAGACCCGCAGGCGCAACAGCATCGGTTTCACCGGCTTGCCTTCCACCTCGTCCAACGAGGAATACCGAATCAACCCGCGTGGGCGACCGACCTTATCCATGACCGTGTCACAGGCATCGAGGCACAGGGCGCAGGTGATGCAGCCCTCCTGCTGCCCGTTGCGGATATCGATGCCGGTCGGACAGACCGCGACGCACTGATTACAGTCGACGCAGTCGCCAGCGCCCCGGCGCTCCGTCGTCTCGCCTTTCTTGAAGCGACCGCGCGGCTCACCTCGCGCGAAATCATAGGTGGGGACGATGGTCGACTTATCGAGCATCACGCCCTGGATGCGCGCATAGGGGCACAGCCAGAAGCAGACCTGCTCGCGCAGCCAACCGGCGAGCAAATAGGTCCCGCCGGTGAACAAGGCGACCGAGGCATAGACGGCGAGATTGGCCTCACCGACGAAGAAGTCTCGCCAGAGCGGCCCGGCGCCGTAGAACCAGGCGACAAAACTAAAGCCGGTGAGAAACCCGATCAGCAGCCAAATCGCGTGCTTGGTGAGCTTGATGCGCAGCTTTCTCGCATCGAGCGCGGCCTTGTCCAGCTTGCGCCGCTGCGGCGGACTGCCTTCGAGTTTCTCCTCGATCCAGGTAAAGACGTCGGTCCACACCGTCTGGAAGCAGAAGTAGCCGCAATACACCCGGCCGGCCAGCGCGGTGACCACCGCCAGTAGGATGGCGAAAAACAGCAAGAGTAACGAGAGCATCCAGAAATCTTGCGGCAGGACCGTGACCCCGAAGAGGTGGTATTGCCGATTCGGGATATCGAACAGCACCGCCTGGTGACCGTTCCAGCGCAGATAGGGCCCGAGGAAGAAGATCAGCCAGACCGAAGCCGCAAACCACTTGATGCGGCGCCATCGCCCAGGGATACGCTTCGCGTGGATGGTCTCGCCACCGGTGTTGACTTCCCAATGATGGGCTTCGGCGTAGAGGTCGTCGATCGCAGCGCCGGAGCTGCGCGAAGGAGTCTCATTCATAAGTACAACCACGTTCACGGGCCTCTCGAGTCGAGCCCATCCTGAATGTCTGGTCGATTCGACAAAGAAAAAAGGGGGATGCCGATGCTCCCCCTTTCCGGTCCCTGACTCCTCCTCAACGTCTCCTAGGGTCAACTCAGCGTGAGTGTTGCTCGCTCTTATGTCGCTGCGCGTCTTCGTTCATCAGCCTGATCACCTTGTAGACCAGATAACCGATGATGATGACGGCAAGCGCCACGCTGATAATGGACCCCCAAAACACCGTATCTAGGTGCATGTCCTCCTCCCACTCTCTTGTTTCGATCAATCGCTATTGGCCACCACCGAGGCTATGCACATAAATCGCCAGCTTCTTGATCTGATCTGGCTCGAGCTTACCCTCGAGACTGCCCGCCGCATCGCCAAACGCTGGCATCACGGCATCACGCGTCTGCTCCACATTGGGCTGATTCACCCCATAGAGGATCGTGTGCTTGGCGCTCTCGTAACCGCCGGGCTCGAATCGCCAGAGGCTATCGGTGAGATTCGCGGCGCCAACCGTAACGATGGTTCCATCGGGTAACTCCGCGAGGATGCCGTTCGCCGCTTGCCCGTGGCAGGCCGTGCAACCTTTCTCGTTGAAGAGCTTCCAGTCGGCTTCACTCCCCTCGCCACCGTCGGCGAGTGCGACCGTGAATTGCGCGAGTTGGTCGACCTCGGCTTCGGTCAGGATATCCTTGTGCGCCGTCATCGCGCCCTTGCGGCCGTTGGTGATGGTTTCGCTGATCTTCGCGAGTGAACCGCCATAGAGCCAATCGTCATCGGCAAGCACCGGATAGCCGGGATTGCCTTGACCGCCACTGCCGTGGCACGCGGAACAGTAATCGCCGAAGATCACCTTGGCCGACGCCAGGGTGTACTGCGTCAGCCCTGGGTCCGCAAGCACCTGCTCGGCGCTCATGTCAGCGATCTGGTCCTCGTACTCGGCCCGCACGGCCTCGACCTGCTCCATCCCCTGTTCGTACTCCTGGATCGAGGTCCAGCCGAGCAGGCCCTTGGAGAATCCGCCCTCCTCTTGCGACTGCCAGGGCATGACCGGAAACATGGGATAGAGGAGACCGTAGAGGATGAACCAGGCAAGCGAGGCCCAGAGCGCGATCATCCACCATTGCGGTGGCGGGTTGTTCAGCTCACGGATATTGTCGTCCCAGAAATGTCCAGTGTTGTTTTCGCCAGGAAACGGATTATGGTCGGCCATCGTTCTCTCCGTGGTCCTCATGATCGTCTTCAAACGGGATATGCTTTCTCGCTTCGAGCTTGTCCCGATTCTTCGGCCGAAAGACCTGAACATAGGCCACGACCATGAGCACGAAGATGACCACGGTCAGGACTGTCCCGACCCAGTCGGCCGCTGTCATCGCCGCCCAATCGGTCTCGAAGTAGTCCGCAAGGCTACTCACGGTACATGACTCCCGGGTCGAGTTTGGCCATGGTGCCAAGGACTTGGAGATAGGCCACCATCGCATCCATGCCCGTCTTGCCATGCACGAGACCCGGCGCCGCCGCGATATCCGCATCGCTATAGGGCACGCCGATGACACGCAGTCCCTTCATGTGACGCTGGATCTTCTTCGGGTTGAGCCTCTCCCGGTCAAGCCAGGGGTAGCCCGGCATCACCGATTCCGGCACCACCGAGCGTGGATCACGCAGATGTTGCCGGTGCCATTCGTCCGAGTACTTGCCGCCGACGCGCGCCATGTCCGGGCCGGTGCGCTTGGAGCCCCACTGGAAGGGGTGATCGAACATCGACTCCGAGGCGAGCGAGTAATGCCCATAGCGCTCACGCTCGTCGCGGAAAGGCCGAACCTGCTGTGAATGGCACAGATAGCAGCCCTCGCGCTGATAGATGTCGCGCCCGGCCAGCTCGAGCGCGGTGTACGGGCGAACACCATCACCGGGCTTCCAGTTCCAGGTCGTCTCCACAGCGCGTACCTGACCGCGCTTAGGGTCCTGAACGAAATCGCCCGTATCCTTTTTCAAGAACTGGCCTTGATCACCGGTCTTGAACCGGATCGGGTTACCGGCCTCATCGGTCTCATAGGTGATCGAAACGATGGGCGTGGTACCGGCCTCCTGCCACACGATCTCGGGAAAGCGATTCGCCTCCTCGGTGCTCTTGAGATAAAAGAGCGGGACGATCTCGACGATGCCCCCGACCGAGAGCACGATCGCCACCGCGATCAATAGCCCCCAGATGTTGCGCTCCATGCGCTCCTGTATCCCCTTCGGCGGTGTGTTCTTCTCAGCCATCTGTGTTGACTCCTCGGGATGCTGACGGTTGCACCGGACTCAGGCCGCAGCCACGGCCGGCGTACCCCGGGCCTCGCGCAGACTCCCGGCCATGGCCGACTTGAGCACCGTCATCAGTACGTTGAACAGCATGATGATCGCGCCAAGCAGGAAGATGCCGCCACCGACCGCGCGCATGGCGTAGTAGGGATGCATGGCTGCGACCGACTCGACGAAGGTGTAGGCCAAGGTGCCGTACTCGTCATAGGCGCGCCACATCAGGCCCTGCATGATGCCCGAGACCCACATCGCGACCACATAGATCACGGTACCGATGGTCGCGGTCCAGAAGTGCACATTGACCAGCTTCTCGGACCACATCTCGGTGTGCCAGAGACGTGTCATCAGGTGGTAGATGGCACCGATCGAGATCCCCGCGACCCAGCCCAGGGCGCCGGAATGGACGTGACCGATGGTCCAGTCGGTGTAGTGCGAGAGCGCGTTGACGGTCTTCAGCGACATCACCGGCCCTTCGAAGGTCGACATCGCGTAGAAGGCGAGCGCGATGATCAAGAAGCGCATCACATAGTCGGTGCGCAGTTTGTCCCAGGCGCCCGAGAGGGTCATCATCCCGTTCACCGCGCCGCCCCAGGACGGGATGATCATCGCCAGCGACACCGCCGCGCCAAGCGAGCCGGTCCAATCCGGCAGCGCCGTGTATTGCAGGTGATGCGCGCCAAGCCAGACATAACCGAACATCAGCGCCCAGAAGTGGATCACCGACAGTCGATAGGAGTAGATGGGCCGGTTCGCTTGCTTGGGCACGAAGTAGTACATGATGCCGAGGAAGCCTGCGGTGAGGTAAAAACCAACCGCGTTATGCCCCCACCACCATTGGATCATCGCGTCTTGCACGCCCGAGAACAGGCTGTAGGACTTCATCAGCCCGACCGGGATCGACAGGCTGTTGACCACGTGCAGGTAGACGATCATCACCATCATGCCGAGGAAGAACCAGTTCGACACATAGATGTGCGAGGACTTCCGAATGGCGATGGTCATGATGAAGTTAAAGGTGAACGCCAGCCAGACGACCGCGATCAGGATATCGATCGGCCATTCGAGTTCCGCGTACTCCTTAGATTGTGAAAAGCCCAGTGGTAGCGTGATCACCGCCAAGACGATGATGGCGTTCCAGCCCCAAAAGGTGAACCAAGCGAGCTTGTTGCTCCAGAGGCTGACACCACAGGTGCGCTGAACCGTGTAAAACGCTGTGCCCATCAGGGTACAGCCGCCGAACGCAAAGATGACGGCGTTGGTGTGCACGGGCCGCAGCCGACCGAACGAGATGTACGGATTATCGAAATTCAGAAACGGCCAAGCGAGCTCGGACGCGATATAGACACCAACGCTCGCGCCTACCACCAGGTAGACGACGGCCATGATGGTGAACCAACGGACGACATCGAAGTCGTATTTTCGCTCCGCTGTGTAGTCGGCTGTGGCTTCCATAGACCCCCCAAACAGGCTGGGAAAAAGAGACGTGGCTGGGCACTCCAGCCCGATGTTGTGAGCGGCGCGCCCCCTGGCACGTGACCGCGCAATAAGACGGGATTGATTGACAAAAGTCAAGATAAGCGGGCGAGCCGAACCGCTGATTTGGGGGACTTCACACCGCTTTCGTTGATCTCTGTCAGCTTCACAAGGCGCTTCCCTGACGCCAATAAGACTTTATTTTTATAGGGTTTTTGCCTGAGCGCGGCCGGCGCTCACTTGAAGAAGGACTCGAGCGAGAAGCCCTCTTTCTCGAGGATATCGCGCAGGCGGCGAAGGGCATCCATCTGAATCTGGCGCACCCGTTCACGGGTCACGCCTAGTTCCTGCGCAACCCGCTCCAAGGTCGAATGCTCATAGCCATGCAGGCCGAAGCGACGCTCGACCACCTCGCGCTGCTTGTCGTTGAGCTTATCGAGCCAGTGATCGAGGTTGCTGTGGATATCGTCGTCCTGGATCTCATCGCTGGGATCATGCGCCGCCTCATCCTGCAGCAGATCGACCAGCGGCTTGTCGGCATCCTTGCCATAGGGAGTGTCGACCGAGGCGGTGCGCTCGTTGAATCCGAGCATGCGCTTGACCTCGGCGATCGGTTTGTCGAGCAGCGCGGCCACCTCCTCGGTGGTCGGCTCATGATCGAGCTGCTGAGACAGCAGCCGTGTCGCCTTCAGGTAGACATTGATCTCCTTGACGACATGGATGGGCAAGCGCACGGTGCGCGTCTGATTCATGATCGCGCGCTCGATGGTCTGGCGAATCCACCAAGTGGCATAGGTCGAGAAGCGGAAGCCGCGCTCGGGGTCGAACTTCTCGACCGCGCGGATCAGGCCCAGATTGCCCTCCTCGATTAGATCCAGCAGCGGCAGCCCCCGGTTCAGATAGCGCCGCGCGATCTTGACCACGAGCCGGAGGTTGCTGACGATCATGCGCTTGCGCGCGTCCTCATCGCCCTGCTGTGCCAGGCGCGCATAGTGCACCTCCTCGTCCGCCGAGAGCAGCTTCGACCCGCCGATCTCGTTCAGATACAGGCGGGTCGCGTCGAGTTCGGTATCGCTCGGTGCGTAGCGTTTGCTCGGTGCATCGGACGCCTGCGGGACCGAGGCCGCAGCATACTCCGAATCGGACGCCCCATCCTCGTCGCTCTCGACGTCATCGATCTCGGGTTCCGGAAGATCCAAATCGCCCGCGTCGACATCGTCGCCGTTGATGAGAAGCTCGTCCTCAACGGGAAGGGAATCCGTCTCCGGATCCTCATCCGAGTTAGCCGCTGGCATGAATCCCCCTCGGTGCGGTCGATCGGGTCACCCTGCTGCCGGTAGGAACAGCAACGGATCAACGGTGGCGCCATCACGACGGATCTCGAAATGCAACATCGGCTGCCCAGCCGCTGACTGGCCAACCTCGGCGATCTGCTGGCCGCGCTTGACACGCACGCCTTCACTGACGAGCACTCGGCGGTTGAAGCCATAGGCGCTCAGATAACGCGGACTGTGCTTGACGATAATAAGAGTGCCGTAACCGGCGAGTCCACTGCTACCGCTGTAGACCACCTCACCATCGGCCGCAGCCGTGACCGGCGTGCCCGCCGCCGCCGCAATGCGAATCCCCTGCCGGGTGCGATCATTCGGCTGGTAGCGCTGCAGCAGACGCCCCGAGACCGGCCAGGCCCAGCTCAGTCCGGTCGCGGGTGCCGCGCTGCTGGGTTTCGCCGTTGTTTTTGCCGCCGATTTTGCTACTGGTTTCGCCGCCGCTTTCGCCGCTGGTTTTGCTGCTGATCTGGCCGGTGTCGCCGAGGCCTTCGCAGCGCTGCTCGAGCGCGCCGTCCCCTTGCGCGCACTCGTCCTGCTCGCCCCCGGCGCCCTCGTCGCCCTGCCGCCAGACGGGGCCTTCATCCGCAACAACTGGCCGGTGTAAATCGGATAGGGAGGCGCCAGATCGTTCCAGGCGGCGAGCGTGCGCATGCTGATGCGCTCACGCTCGGCGATCTCGCTCAGGGTGTCGCCAGAGCGGATGCGGTAGAAGCCGGGCGGTGCCGGTCCATAACCGCGATCATCGACCGGAGCAAAGCCCTTGCTGCCACAACCGGCGAGCAAGAGCGCCGCCAACAGCGCGGTACCCACTGCTCGAATCCGGCGGTGGTCGAAGGAAAACAGCATGATCACAACGCCGCGCCCGCGCCCGCGCACCTCAGCGCAAGAGGATGACGAGCCCGAGCCCGAGGAGCGCCATCACAGGGTCGTCCATGATCGAACGGCGCATCAGGAGATCCCTCCAAGCAAAGGTACAAAGGTAACAGGCTCCAACAGCTCGTGCTGATAGCTAGGCCGCCGTCCAGCGCGGTTCTTGATCAGGCGCACCAGCACCTGCCCGCAGCCATGATCGATCGGCAGCACCATGCGTCCACCGGGCGCCAACTGCTCGGCCAGCCGACGCGGAATCCCGCTCGCTGCGGCGGTGACCAAGATGCCATCGAACGGGGCATACTCGGCCCAGCCGGCACTGCCATCGCCATGGCGCAGGCGGACATTGCGCTGTTTCAGCGCGCGCAAGCGCTGCTCCGCGCGCGCCTGCAAGGCGCTGATTCGCTCGACGCTATAGACCCGACGCACCAGCGCGGCGAGCACCGCCGTTTGATAGCCCGAGCCGGTGCCGATTTCCAGCACCGTCTGGAGCGGACCGGCCTCGAGCAGCGCCTGGGTCATGCGCGCGACCATATACGGCTGCGAGATCGTCTGCCCCCAGCCGATCGGCAGGGATGAGTCCTCGTAGGCCCGGCTTGCCAACGCCTCCTCGATGAACAGATGCCGTGGCAGTTGTCGCAACACCTCGATCACGGCATCGTCTTGCAGACCCACCGCCAGCAGCCGTTGCGCCAAGCGCTCGCGCGTTCGCGAGGAGGTCATGCCGCTGCCGGCGACGGCCGCATCACAGGCTCGCGCCAGACTCATCGCAGCGCACTGAGCCAGCGCCCGAGCGGCTCGACCGCCTCATGGCGGGTCAGGTCCACCTTCAACGGCGTCACCGAGGCGTAGCCCTGCCGCAGGGCGTGGAAGTCGGTGCCCTCGCCGGCATCCTGCTCCGGCCCGGCGGGACCGACCCAGAACATCGGCCGCCCGCGCGGATCGAGGATGCGCTCGATCGGCTCGGCCTTATGCCGATGCCCGAGCCGGGTGGCGCGCAACCCGCGCAGCTCAGCGAGCGGCAGGTCCGGCACATTGACATTGAGGATGGTATTGGCGGCCATGTCGCCATCGCGCAGCCCCGCGACGAGCCGAGTGACCACGGCGGCGGCCGTCTCCAGATGCTGGGGCTCGTGCGCATCGATCGACACGGCCAGCGCCGGCAAGCCGAGAAAGCGCCCCTCAGTGGCGGCGGCGACCGTCCCCGAATAGATCACATCGTCACCGAGGTTGGGGCCGTGGTTGATACCGGCGACCACTAGATCCGGTTCCGCGTCCAGCAATCCGGTAATCGCCAGATGCACACAGTCCGTGGGTGTGCCGTTGACGCGGATGAATCCATTCTCGAGCCGTTCGGCGCGGATCGGCACATCGAGCGTGAGCGAGTTGCTCGCACCGCTGCGATCGCGATCCGGCGCCACCACCGTGAGTTCACCGAAGGGCGCGAGCGCGTTCGCCAAGGCTTGGAGGCCGGGCGAGCGATAACCATCATCATTGCTAAGGAGAATCTTCATAAGTCCTGGCCCGAACGAGCGCTGCCGGCAAACATCGAACGCCGGCTCCTCGAGTTTGCTACAGTTTTCGATCCAATGCGGCGAGTACGCGAGAAGCAAAGTGAACAATCGCCTTCATGACGATGATTATGCGCTCTTTCGCGCCGAAGTCGAAGACGCGCAACCGCTCGAGCGCGAGATCATCGAGCCTTTCCGCGAGCGACCGCCGCCGATCCCGCGCCCGCGCGTCGAGGAAGCCCCGGGCGAGAACCCGCAATTGCTCTCGGAGTCCGAGGTCGAGACTCACGACGAGCTGCTCTTCACGCGCCCTGGCCTGCAGAAACGGGTTGTGTTCGAGTTACAGCGAGGCCGGATCGAACCCAGCCTCGAACTGGACTTGCACGGCCTGACCGCGAGCTATGCGGGCGCCCTGCTGCAGGCCTTCCTCGCCGATTGTGCCGCACGACGGGTGCGTTGCGCCAAGATCATCCATGGTAAAGGTCGCGGTTCGGCGACGCGACAGCCAGTGCTCAAGTGTAAGGTCAACTACTGGCTGCGTCTGCGCCCGGAGGTGCTGGCCTTCTGCTCGGCACCGCGCTTCGACGGTGGCACCGGCGCGGTCTATGTGCTGCTGCGCAACCCGGCGAAAGCCAAGCGCCAGCGCTGAGCGCCGGATCAGGGGGAACGAAAAACCGCCCGCGAGCGGGCGGCGAGCCGGTGGCCCAGGAGCTGGACTGCCAGAGGCAACCTCAGCTCAGGATCTCGCCATCATAGTCGGCGATCCCCGGATTGCCCTCGACGTTCTTGAGCTTGGGCGTGTTGAGCTTCTCGAGCTTGACCGTCTTCGTATCGCGCAGATAGGTCGCGACCGTCTCCCAGATCGGCTCGCCCGGCGACTGACTGCCGACGGTGGCCCAGCCAGAGACGACATAGGTCTTGTCGGCCTCGATTGGGGTGCCATCGTCGAGCCGCATCTCGGAGATCCGCTTGCCCATGCCAGCGGCCGGGTCGCAGACATAATCGAGCCCGCCGACGCGCACCATGTCACCGCCCTGCTGCACATAGGGATCGGCGTTGAACAGGTTGTCGCAGACGTCCTCGAGGATGATCTTGATATCGGCGCCCGACATCTCCCGGCGATAGGTCTCCGGATAGGTGATGCAGGTCTGATCCATCACATGATCCATGGTGATCGTCTGCCCCGGCAGCACCGTGGTGCCCCAGCGGAAGCCTGGCGAGAGGCTGATCTGGGCATCGTTGACCTTGCGCAGCGCGTCGCAGATCACCTGATCGAAGGTGCCGTTGAAGTTGCCACGGCGATAGAGCACCTCCTCAGCGGTGGCCAGCTCCTCGGTCAGCTTGTCCAGATAGGGCGCGCGCTGCTCCTCGATGTACTTGGCCATCTCGGCATGCGGCTCGATCAGGTTCGAGAACACCGGCAGCAGCCGGTAGCGGTAGTCGCGCAGCTTGCCGTTCTTGACATCGAGGTCCATGACGCCGAGGAACTTGGTGTTGGAGCCGGCATTGGTGACCAGCGTCTTGCCCTTGGCGTTGTCGACGATGGTCGGCGCCGGCATGCCGTCGTGCGTATGGCCACCGAAGATGGCGTCGATGCCAGTCACACGCGAGGCCATCTTCAGGTCCACGTCCATGCCGTTGTGCGAGAGCACCACGACCACATCGGGCTTTTCTTCGTCGCGGATCTGGTCGACGAACGCCTGCATGCGCTGATCCTGGATGCCGAAGGTCCAGTCCGGGATGAAGCGCGACGGATTGGCGATCGGCGTGTAGGGGAAGGCCTGACCGATCACCGCGACGCGCGCGCCGCCGACCTCTTTGATTACATAGGGCTTGAAGGCGAGACCCGCGTCTTCCTGGAAGCCGCCGAAGTCCTCGAAGCGATAATCGAACAGCGCCTCTTCGCGCACCGCCACGTTCTGCGCCACGAAGTCGCCGTTGAAGGCCTCGATGTTCTTGATGACCTCCTCATCCAGGTAGGTGAACTCCCAGTGCCCGGTCATCACATCGACGCCGAGCCGGTTGGTGGCGCCCACCATGTCCATGCCACGGGTCCAGTAGGCGGTGCCCGAGCCCTGCCAGGTGTCGCCGCCGTCCATCAACAAGGTATTGCCGTCGCCGCGCTCGGCGCGGATGCGATCGACCAGCGTCTTCATGTGCGCGAAGCCGCCGATGGTGCCGTACTTCTCAGCCGCTTCGGCAAAGTTGAGATAGCTGAAGGCGTGCGCTTGGAGGGTGCCGGGTTCGATGCCGAAGTGCTTCAGCAGGGCATCGCCAACGATGTGCGGCGCCTTGCCGAAGGCCGGGCCGATGCCAAGATTGACGTTCGGTTCGCGGAAGTAGACCGGGTTGAGCTGCGCATGACAGTCGGTCATGTGCAGCAGCGTCAGATTGCCGAACTTGGGCACCTCATAGAGATCGCTCGGCTGCTTGGCCTCGGCGAACACCGAGCGCGGCAACATCCCGGCGGCACCGGCCAGACCCAAGAGACGGACGAATTCACGGCGAGAGATAGTCATTGGGTTTCATGTTCTCCTAAAATGCGATCGCGCAGCCTGATACGTCACTGATTAACCGGCGACTCCGGATCGAGCAGATAGGCCATGATGTCGGCGATCGCCTGCTGGTCCAGGTAACCGCTGGCGCCAAACCTCGGCATATTGGTGCAGGGAAAGGCCGAGTGTGAGTTGTAGATCACGTCATAGGTGTATTTCTTGATCGCGTCGCTGGTGCCACGGATCCTGCCATAACCAACGAGACTCGGGCCGATCGAGCCACCGGTGCGATCGGTCCCGATCTGATGGCAGTTGTAGCAATTGCCGCCGACCTCGTTGTTCTCGTGATCATCCATGCGATGGCCGACCCGGAACCCGTAGCCGGACCACGCCAGATCACGACCCCGCTCCCAATCGCCAAGCTGGACGCCGTCCTCGGGATAAACGATGCTCTCGCGCGCTTGGCTGCTGATCTCGAGCAGCGTGTTTATGCCAGGCTGGCCGCCACCGACGACCGAACAAGTCTTCTGTAATTTATCCTGCACCATGCGTTGGCGCGCCGTTCCGCCTTCTTGGACCTCTTGATCCAGTTTGAAGCTATCGGCCTCGAAGATGAGGTACTCGGCGAGTTCCTCGGACGTCATCTTGGTGTAGTCGACCTCCTCGGCGATGGCCGAGGCGATCGGGATCGACAGGGCGGCGAGGCCCATGAGAAGGGTTGCCGGAATACTCTGCTTTAACATGCTTGGAATCTCCTCTAGGCGTCGATGATCAGCGCTTCATATCGGGCAGAATCGCCGGCTGGCCGCGGGCCGCGTCGGTCCAGTAGCTAATCATCGCGATGCTACCGTCGGAGCCAGCGACCGGTCCCGCTTGCCGCATCTGCCAATAGCAACCGCGCAGGCGGTGTTGGGTGCTACGAACCTGGTCGTGACCAACGCGAAACGCCGGCCATGAGATGGCCTTGGTCCACTCCTCCAGAACATTCTTGTTCGGCAGCACCGAGGCACGGATGCGCTTACCGGTCTCGGCGTGGCAGGTGCTACAAGCAAAGTCGGCCTTGCCAGCGCGGCGGTAGAACATGACCTCACCGGCATCGCGCATGGCCCTCTCTAGCGGATGATCCATCGGCGGATTCCAGGCGTAGCCACTGGACTGACTGGCGATATAGGCCTGCAGCTTCATGTGATCGGAGTCATTGCCATGGCGCTGTTTCACCGCAGGATCATCCGCATCGAAGCCTTGCAGTGTGATCATGCAATGCACGAGGCGCGTCTCGAGGTCCATGACCTTGCCGGTGTCCTCGAAATAACGCGGTAGTTCGACATAGGCCCCCTCTAGGACGCCCGGCCCCTTGCCAAAATCACATTCCTCGAGCGAGACGTTGTTCGGTCCACGGTGTTCCTCGAACAGCGTCTCGCCATCCATCGCCACCCATTGCGCCGGATTATCAGCCATCATCATCAGGTTCTGGTCGCTCTGCGTCAGATACCCCGACCCAGTACGATCGATCAGCCCTTGGAGCACCTCCAGCGGCTCTTGATAGGAGTCCTCGGCGGCTTTCGCGGCCTTGCCTGTGGTCGCGCGCGCCTCTTGCTTAGCGATCAATTCCATCGCCAGTGCATCCTGACGTCGCGCCCATTCCGCATACTGAAGCGCCCGCGTGTACTGGCGCGACGGCAACACCGACTCGGCCTGTTCGATCATCTCGTCGGTGGGGCTGTCTGTGACGCCGGCGGCAATGGCTTCCTCGCGCGTCTGCTTCGCTTTGGCGATGGCGGACTCGGCCTCGTCACGCGTGGTCGCCCAGACGGTGAGCGGGATCAACGCGACCAGCAGCAGGATCAACGCATCCCGCCCGAAGCGTCGCGCACGACCGCTCGGTCGCGGCGATCGTTGGTATCGATTCGCAGTATGCCCCGTCACTTCGCTAAGCGATTGGGGCAGCTTCGGCAGTAATGTTCGTAGCATTGAAACCTCGTATCACAACAGGAGGGTGATGGTTGTCCTAGCCAGGATGGCACTCCCTGAACCGTCGTCTATCCTGCGAATACCCCACTGTGAATGTCAAGAAAGAACAGAACATTAGAATGTTATAAAGCAATGATCCTAGCGCGATTTCATCGGATCGATCCCTTATAATGCGGTGTGCAATCATGCTGTGCGCCATCGGGTTTTACCCCATCTCCCAACCATTTCAGGAGTGTCCGCCGTGATCATTCGTCACCCCCTCGCCATCGCCTCGCTGCTGCTCATCGGCAACCTGACACTCGCTGCGGATAACAAGATCGCGCCGACGCTCGAGAGTGTCGATGTCACCCACCATGGCGAGACCCTGACGATCACTCGCGGCGCGGACCGCCACGCCACCCTGCCGGAGCTGTTCCAGAAGACCGAGCGCGGCTGCCCACCGTTCTGCGTGCAGCCGATGCAGGCGGTTCCCGGCGTCGCCACCATTGGCGAACTCGAGGTGCTGGACTACCTGAACCGCAGCCACCAGGGCGACGACTCGATCCTCGTCGTCGACTCGCGCACGCCCGATTGGGTCATGCGCGGCACCATCCCGGGGTCCGTCAATATCCCCTGGAATAGGCTCAACACCGATCTCACCGGAAGCCTGGAACAGGCCGGCGAGGCCGAGGATCTGACGCGGATACTGACTGAGCAATTTGGCGCCAGCCAAGACCCGGGCACCGGGCAGTGGCGGTTCGATGACGCCAAGACCCTGGTGCTCTTCTGCAATGGCATCTGGTGCGCGCAATCGACCGCCAACCTCGAGACGCTGGTCGGATACGGCTATCCGGTCGACAAGCTCAAGTGGTACCGAGGCGGGATGCAGGACTGGCTCAGCGTTGGCCTGACCAGCGTCAAGCCCAAATAGCGCCGCCGGGGCTTCACCGTTCGGCCCAGCCTAATTGATGCACCGCACCATCCGCGATTAACGTATCGTCTATAGTGCTTTGTTTTGGCGATTCGGAGGCAATGAGAACAATGACCGACTATGTGCGTTGGCTAAGCGAGCTGGGAATGGACGACGTCCCCGTCGTCGGTGGCAAGAACGCCTCGCTCGGCGAGATGATCCAGCATCTGACCCAACTCGGGGTCCGGGTGCCTGGCGGCTTCGCGACTACCGCGCAGGCCTACCGCGACTTCCTCGCTGTCGACAACCTTGCCGAGCGCATCGCCACCGAACTCGACGCGCTCGATGTCGACGACATCGCCGCGCTCAGCGCCGCCGGCCCGCGCATCCGCAGCTGGATTATCGAGCAGCCGTTCCAGCCCGAACTCGACGCCGCCATCGACGCGGCCTATGCCGCGCTCGCCGACAAGACCGGCAGCGCCGCCGATACCACCTGGGCGGTGCGCTCCTCGGCCACCGCCGAGGATCTGCCCGACGCCTCGTTCGCCGGCCAGCAGGAGACCTTCCTCAATATCCACGGCCTGGATAACGTCAAGCACGCCATTAAAGAGGTCTTCGCCTCGCTCTACAACGATCGCGCCATCTCCTACCGCGTGCACAAGGGCTTCACCCATGCCGAGGTCGCGCTCTCGGCCGGCATTCAGCGCATGGTGCGCAGCGATCTTGCCTCCAGCGGCGTGATGTTCACCCTCGACACCGAATCCGGCTACGACGACGCGGTGTTCATCACCTCGAGCGTCGGCCTCGGCGAAATGGTGGTACAGGGCGCGGTCAATCCCGACGAATTCTATGTGCACAAACCCACGCTCGCGGCCGGGCGCCCGGCGATCCTGCGGCGCAGCGTGGGCGACAAGGCCATGCGCATGGTCTTCGCCGAGCCCGGCAGCCGCGAGCCGGTGCGCACCGAGCAGACCCCGAGCGAGCTACGCGAGCAATTCTCGATCAGCGACGCCGAGATCGAGGCACTGGCCAAGCAGGCGGTGCTGATCGAGCAGCACTACCAACGCCCAATGGACATCGAATGGGCCAAGGACGGCATCGACGGCCAGCTCTACATCGTCCAGGCGCGCCCGGAGACGGTGCAGAGCCGTAGCGGTCAGGTGGTCGAGCGCTATCGCCTGCAAGAGACCGGCGGCGAGGTGCTAGCCACCGGGCGCAGCATCGGCGGGCGCATCGGCGCCGGCAAGGCGCGCGTGGTCGAGTCGATCCGCGACATGGATCAGGTCCAGGCGGGTGATGTGCTGATCACCGACATGACCGACCCCGACTGGGAGCCGGTGATGAAACGCGCCGCCGCCATCGTCACCAACCGTGGTGGTAGGACATGTCACGCCGCTATAATTGCCCGCGAGCTGGGCGTGCCGGCGGTGGTCGGCTGTAACGATGCGACCGACAAGATTGCCGAGGGACAGGCAGTGACGGTCTCCTGCGCCGAGGGTGACACCGGCTACATCTACGATGGCGAGCTGGCGTTCGAGCACAAGGTGGTGGAACTCGAGAAGATGCCCGAGGTGCCGGTCAAGGTGATGATGAACGTCGGCAACCCGGAGCGCGCCTTCGGCTTCGCCTCGATCCCCAATGCGGGTGTTGGTCTGGCCCGGCTCGAGTTCATCATCAACAACAGCATCGGCATCCATCCGAAGGCATTGTTGGAGTTCGACCAGCTGCCCGACGACCTCAAGGCCGAGATCGCCCCGCGCATCAGCGCCTATCCGAGCCCGCGTGATTACTTCGTCATGCGTCTCACCGAAGGCATCGCCACGCTCGCGGCGACCTTCGCGCCGAATCCGGTCATCATCCGCATGTCGGACTTCAAGTCCAACGAGTACGCGAACCTGATCGCCGGCCCGCGCTACGAGCCCGAGGAAGAGAACCCGATGATCGGCTTCCGCGGCGCCGGGCGCTATGTCTCGGAGAGCTTCAAGGCCTGTTTCGAGATGGAATGCGAGGCGTTGAAATACGTGCGTAACGAGATGGGCCTGAGCAATCTACAGATCATGATCCCGTTCGTGCGCACGCTCAATCAGGCCAAGGCGGTCACCGAAGCGCTCGCCGAGCAGGGTCTCAAACGCGGCGAGAACGGGCTCAAGCTGATCATGATGTGCGAGATTCCCTCCAATGCGGTGCTCGCCGAGCAGTTCCTCGAATACTTCGACGGCTTCTCGATCGGCTCCAACGACATGACCCAGCTCACCCTCGGCATCGACCGCGACTCGAGCCTGGTCGCCGCCGACTTCGACGAGCGCGACCCGGCGGTGAAGGCGATGCTGTCGATGGCCATCCAGGCTTGCCGCAAGCAGGGCAAGTACGTCGGCATCTGCGGCCAGGGGCCTTCCGATCATCTTGACTTCGCCGACTGGTTGGTCAAGGAAGGCATCGAGAGTGTCTCGCTGAACCCGGATACCGTGATCGATACCTGGCTGTATCTGGCCGAGCATCTCAATCAGAAGAGCTGAAGGCTGAAGGCTGAAGGCTGAAGGCTGAAGGCTGAAGGCTGAAGGCTGAAGATCGAAGTCTGGCCTAAGGGTGGCAAGGATGCCACTCCCCATCCCCGATTCGCCGCTGCTCGGTGCGCACCAGGGCCCGGTCTACCATCCACTCCACCCTTTGCGCATCAGGTTCTCTACGTCCCGGCGAGCCAGCACGGTCGCGCAATCGCGCCAGGCATCATCGCTCGGCTTGATGCTGTCGTTGTAGCGTAGGTCGAAGCCGGTGGCTTGGCGGCGCTCCTCGATGTACTGATCCATCTTCTCGCCCAGGGTCTCGAGGTCGTCGATCCAGTCGTCGCGGATGGTGTCGGGCAGATTCAGCATATCCACCGCCGATCGCGCCTGACCGAAGCGCTTGATGCATCCGATCCGCTGCTCCAGGCGGGTCGGATTCCACGGCAGATCGACATTGATCAGGGTGCCCAGGGTTTGCAGGTTCAGGCCCTCACAGGCGGCATCGGTGGCCACCATCAGTCGGACCTGGCGATCGGCGACCATGCGCTTGAGTTCCTCGCGGACGATCCCGACGGCCTGCCCGTCGCGGTAGAGGCGACTGCGATCAGCGCCGGCATAGAGGCCGATCGTCTCCTCTGGAGACTCTGCCGCCAAGGCGTCGGCCACCCAGCGTGCGGTGTCGTAATACTGGCTGAAGATGATGCAGCCCAGTTCGAGCCAGCCCTCGTCGTTCAGATAAAACCGCACCGCAGCCAGTTTTGGGTCTTCGTCCATGCCCTCCAATGCGGCGATCAGGTTCGCCAGTGCCGCTCGCTCAGCATCCGTCTGGATCGCGAGCTTCAGGTCGAGGTCGTCAGTCTCCTCCTGCACCTCGCGCCCAGCCAACAGGGTTTGTGCCGTGTTGAGACCGGCGATGACACTCGAGCAGACCCGCTGCTGCATCAGCGTCAGCATGAAGCCACTGCCCTTGCCGCGTTTGGCCAGAACGCGCCCGAAGCTGCGCGCTTCCTCATACGCGCGATCGAAATCCAGTGTGGTCCGCAGCGCCACGTCTTGGAACAGCGCCGAGAAGCGATGGGGCGACTGAACCAAACCCTGATCCGGGTGGACGTTGACGGCGATGCGTTCCTTGCCGAGCAGGCGGTCGACCGGATTGTCGCCCACCTTCCAGGTGCTGGACGCTAGGTTGTGCTCCTTGAGCCGGGCGTTGAACGCTCGCTGCACTTCCGCGAGAATGGCGGCCCAGCGCAGGCGCTGGAGCATCACGCGATCCAGCACCTGCTCTGGGGCCGTGCCGGCGCCCATGCCCAAGTGCTCGCTGATCAGCACGGCGGTGGTATTCCCGCGCGGGATGCTGACGACGAAGTGGTGCGGGTCGGAGGTGGCCAGTACCCCGAAGCCCAGCGTCTGATGGGCGTGGGCGACGCGCTGGGCTGGCCGACCTGTTTCGGCCTCATGGTTCGAGGTCACGGGTTGTCGAGGTGCTGGGTTGGCACCACGACGGGGGTGGCGTCGGTCAACCGCCGAGCCCGGCGCGCAAAACCTCGGTCGTCGAAGGTGTAGAGCGCCGGGCGATGGGACGCTGTTTGACCGCTTCAGGATCGCCAGGATCATCCACGTAAAAGCGCGCAAGGATGTTGGTATCAAGGGCAATCATTCTGCAGCGTGTTGCGCTTGTTCGCGCATCGCGTTGGCGACATCGAAATCCGCCAACCGCCGCTCGCCGGGCCGTTCGCATCGCAGGAGTCCGTAGCCATCCTCGGTCCGCGATCGGGGTATCGATCTCAGTGGTCGAACCCGAATGCTATCACCTTCCAACTCGAAATCGAGCTTGCTGCCTGGCTCGAGACCAAGCCGCCGGCGAATGGCAGCGGGTATGACGACTTGGCCCTTGTCGGATATCGTCACGGTTGACATCGACCCTCCCACTTCTTACTCAGTAAGACAAAGACGGGATTCTTGCGCCAATGCATTGCCCTGTGCAAAGGCATGGACCAAGGCCAGCGCTAAGGCGCCACTATACAAGCTGGTCAGTCTGGTCAGGAATCTCTGTCGGACTGTCATGTTGATCCTGCTCTTGGGTTAACCCGCCGATCCCAATCCGCCTTGATCGCTAGGATGCGCGGCAAGCACTCGGCAAAGCCGTCGAACAGGCGCGGCTCGAAGTGCGAGCCGCTCCCTTCGCGCATGGTGGCCATGGCGCGCTCGACGGACCAGGCCTCCTTGTAGGAACGCTTCATGGTCAACGCATCGAAGACATCGGCAATGGCGACGATCCGCGCCGATTCCGGGATGGTCTCGCCGGCGAGACCACGCGGATAGCCGCTGCCGTCCCAGCGTTCGTGATGGCAATGGGCAATCTCGGCGGCTAAACGAAAGATGGGCGCTTCGCTCTGGCTCAGGATCTCGTGACCGATCTGGCTGTGCGTGCGCATGATCACCCATTCATCCGCATCCAGCGGACCGGGCTTGCGCAGGATCGCGTCCGGGATGCCGATCTTGCCGGTATCGTGCATCGATGCCGCCAATGCGAGCATGTCGCAACGCTGCTTCGACCAGCCAGCAGCTTTGGCCAGGCACGCCGTGTAGGCCGCCATGCGCCAGATGTGCATGCCTGTGTCGCTGTCATTGTAGTGACCAGCGCGGGCGAGCATGCTCAGCGCGTCCTGATAGCTTTGCTGCAACTGCTTGGCCTGTACCAACGACAAATGCGTCCGCACCCGTGCGTGCAGGATCGCGGCGGTGACGGGTTTGATCAGATAGTCCACGCCGCCAGCCGCGAATCCGCGCTCTTCATGACCCAGCTCGGACAGGGCGGTGACGAAGATCACCGGGATGAACTCGGTATGCACATCGGCCTTCAACGCACGACAGACGCTGTAGCCATCCAGATCCGGCATCTGGATGTCGAGCAGCACGAGATCGGGATGATGCCGCTTGGCCAAGGCGATGGCGTCGGTCCCATTGCGCGCGAACAGCAACGCATAGCTCGGCTCCAGGATTTGGCGCATGATGGCCAGATTCGCGGGCTCGTCGTCGATAATCAGCAGACGGGGCGGTGACATGACCTGTTCCAGTCTCCTTGGGTTTTACTCATCGATCAGGGCGTGCAGCAAGCGCTCGGCGCCACGAAAATCGAACTCGCGCAGACAGGCATGGATCGCGGCCAGCGTCTTCGCCTCCACGCCGCCTTGCAATTGCTCGAGGCAGGCCTCGGCGCCGGCCAGATTCTGTTCATCCAGGGCCTGGAGACAGGTCTCGAACAGGCGAGATCTGGCATCCTGATCCAGGCCCTGATCTAGGCCCTGATCCGCAACCGCACCCTCACTGACCGCAGGGGGAAGCGACGGCGGTTCCTGGTCGCTGATCCAGTCGCGCAGGCTCTGCAAAACTTCGGCGAAGGCGACCTGGAATTCGGCCTCCAGCGCGGCACCGGGTGCCTGCCCTGCGCGCAGGGCCTGCTCCAAGCGTTGCGCCAGATCGGCCAGCCGGGGCATGGCGAGCGTGGCGGCGACGCCGGTGAGCCGATGCGCGAGCGCGGCGCCTTCAGCGAACGCTCCAGTCTGGATGGCAGCGGCGATGGCCTGGGCATCGTCGGCGTGCGTGTCACCAAACTTCAGCAAGTAGGTGCGATAGAGCGCGGAGTCACCCCAGCGCTCCAAAGCGCTCGGCAGATCGATCGCATGGCCGGCGAACGCCGGCGCATCAGGCGACGCGGCCGCAGGGGCGTCGTTTGGCGGCGGCACCGCTCGGCGCGCGTCTGTCCAACGCAGGATGCACGGGATCAACTGCCCGAGATCGACCGGCTTGGCGATAAAATCGTTCATGCCCGCCGCCAGCGCCTCCGTCTTCATCGACGCGTAGATCCCGGCGGTCACCGCGATCACGGGCAGCTCACGCCAGCGCGTATCCTGACGCAGGCGGCGGGTGGTCGCATAGCCATCGAGGCCTGGCATCTGCACGTCCATCAGCACGATATCCACGGCATCGGGATGGGCGTCGAGCCAACTCAGGGCCGCTTCGCCATCGCCGGCGAGGAAGACCTCGGCGCCATGATTGGCGAGGATGCCCTTGGCGACCTCTTGATTGATCTCGCTGTCATCGACCACCAGTACCCGCAAGCCTGCGAGCTGTTGATGCGGAGCGGCCCCCGAGAAGGCTTGGGCCACCGTGGTGTCGCGACACGGCAAGCCGCGCAAACTGGCCAGGCTGTTGTACAGGGCCAGAGGCGTGACCGGCTTATGGATGATGCGGTCGATCGCGGCGCTCTCTGGTCGGTCTTGCAAGGCCGCCTCGGCATGGGGCGTGGCCATCAGCAGCAGGGCCGGCGGCTTGGCGACACCGGCCTGGACCAGCGCCGCCCGCATCGCCCGCGCACAGTGGAGACTGTCTTCGCCCGGCATCCGCCAATCGATCAAGACCGCATCATAGGGCACCCCAGTGTGCAGAAGCCGTGCCTGGGCCGCCTCACCCGAGGCCACCCAGTTGACGGTCCAGCCGAGCGCGCCTCCAGTGCGTACCAGCGCCGCTCCGGTGTGACGACAGTCATCGGCCACCAGCAGCCGCAGCGGCCCTAGCTCGTCTGCGGGCTCGGGCACGTTCGGATCGCGTTGCAGCGGCAGCGTAAACTGGAAGACACTGCCTTCTCCCGGCGCACTCTCCACCAGCAGTTGCCCGCCCATCAGACGCACCAAGCGCTGACTGATCGTCAACCCCAAGCCGGTACCGCCGAAACGCCGGCTGATGCTGCTATCGGCCTGGCTGAACGGATTGAAGATCTCGCGCTGCCGCTCCGGGGCAATGCCGATGCCGGTATCACGCACACTAAACTGCATGTTCACATGCGTCGCGTTCTGGGCACCACAGATGATGCTGAGTTCGACCTCGCCACGCTCGGTAAATTTAATCGCATTGCCCAGCAGATTGATCAACACCTGCTGCAGCCGCCTACTGTCGCCGATCAAACCCTCGATACAGTCGCCTGGCGGGGCGAGTATGAGTTCCAAGGGCTTCTCGCCGACGGCGGCTGTCATGATCTCGGCGAGGGTCTCGAGCAATACCGAGAGACGGAAGGGCGCCGTCTCGAGTTCAACACCCCCCGCCTCGATCTTCGAGACATCGAGAATGTCGTTGATCAGATCGAGCAACACCTGGGCGGCACTGCGGATCTTGCCCACCAGAGTCCGGCTCGCCGGCTCCAACAGCCGCTGATCGAGGAGATAGCTGAAGCCCAGCACCGCATTGATCGGCGTGCGAATCTCGTGGCTCATGTTGGCCAGAAACGCGCTTTTGGCCTGATTCGAGGACTCGGCCAGATCGCGTGCCTGGCTCAATGCCTGCTCGGCTTTCTTGAGTTCGGTGATGTCCTGATTGACGATGAAAGAACCGTTGATGTGCCCGGCTTCGTCACGCAGTGGAATGACCGAATTGAGAATGGTCTTCCGTGAGCCGTCGAAACACTGGATGTCGATCAGCTCGTCGAGCACGGGTTCGCCGTTATCCAACACCCGAGTGACCGCCCAGTCCTCGGGTGCCAGCGGCTTGCCTGTCTCATACCAACAGCCCATGAAGACATCGAACTGATCGGGGCCGACGTAGCGGGCTCCGCCCCAGATGCGCTCTCCGGCCTCGTTGCCGAACACGATGGTGCCCGTCGCATCGGTCATCCAGATACCGACCGGCAGAAGACGTATGATCGCCATCCATCGCCGCTCTTGCTCGACCAGGTCTCGAGTGCGCTCTTCAACCAGCTCCTGCAGTTGATTGCGGTGGCGTTCGAGTTCTTCGTTCAGGCGCTTGTGCTCGGTAATCTCCTGGATGGTGCCGCGCAGCCCTTTGATCGAGTAGCCCCCGGAGTCCAGCACCGCCTCGCAGCGGACGCGCACCCAAATACGCTCACCCCCGCGCATCACTTCCAGATCCAGCGCGCAACCGCTCCTCGTGCGCAGGGTCTCTTCCCGGGCGGCCTCTAGCCGCTGCCAAACCGCCTTTGGTAACGGGCGCCGAGCGGTTGGCTTCAGGCCGAAGATCAGCGGCAGTTCCGCCGAACCGCTGAACGCGTCGCTCGCGCGATCCCAATACCAGCTGCCGAGACGAGCAAGGCGCTGCGCCTCTCTGAGTTCCGCTTCCGTTTCGCTGAGCCGCATCGCGCTCGCGCGTAACTGGCGTTCGGCCGTCTTGCGCTCGGTGATGTCCTCGACCGAGGCCAGGGTACAGGGCTGCCCGTCCATCTCGATGCTGCTCAGGCCAATGGCGAGATCGAAGCGCGAGCCATCCTTGCGCTGACCCTGGATATCGCGGCTGCGATCCATCAGCCGGCGTTGTTCTGGCTCGGCCTGGAAGGCCTCGCGATGGACACGATGTCGGGGGCGCAGCGCAGCCGGGACGAGGCGCTCCACCGAAGCCCCGTCGAGTTCACCCGCATCGTAGCCAAAGATCTGCTCGAGCGCCGGGTTAACCAGCACGATGGCGCCGCTCGCGTCGGCCACCAGCATCCCCTCGATGGTCACCTCCCACACCTGGCGGAAGCGCCGCTCACTCCTGGCCCGGTCGATCGCGTAGCGATGCAGCTCGCTGATGTCGGAAAAGGTCAGCACGGCGCCGGCGAGTTCGCCTAGCTCATCGCGATAGGGATCGATCCGCATCAGGTAGTGAAAGTCGTCCTGATGCACCGGCTGCGCCTGGGACTCGCCCGAGTCGATGACAGCCTCCAGACGCGCGCGCAGATCTGGCAGTTTGAGGTAACAGGGCATGACCGCGAGGTGATCGCCGATGTCGTTCTCGCCGAGGCCAAAGATGCGCACCGCAAGCGCATTGAAGCGCATGATGCGTCCGTCGCGGTCGACCACGATGAGCGCGGTGCGGATCGACTCCTGGATATTGATCAGGGTGGTGCTGAGCTGGATCGCCTCGTGGGTCTTGATGCGCAGCTCGTCGTTGAGCGTGGTCAGCTCCTCGTTGGAAGATTGCAACTCCTCGTTGGCGGTTTGCAGCTCTTGGTTGAAGGCCGTCCGGTCTTCTCGCAACCATTGCAGCTCCTCGTGAGCGACCGCGAGTTGGTCGAGGAGCGCGCTCAAGCTGTCGTGGGTCTCGTCGCGTTCGCGGCGCAACCGCGCGATCTCCTTGTCCCGCAGGTCGTCGCTGACGGCCGCCTCGTCTGTGCGCGATTGCGATACGCCGTCGTCGACCGCGTGCTCCTCAAGGACGATCAGAAAGGCCCCGACTGGCGCCTCCTTCGGCAGCGCGAGGCGACGCGCCACCGGGCGTATCCGCAGCCTCTCATCATCGATGCCGAGCACCAGGCTCATGCCGTGCAGGACCGCATGCCGCTCTTTCAGGAAGCGGTAGCAGAGCGCTTTCAGCTCGAGGCCGAGTTCAGGGCGACAGAGCGCGAAGATCGAGAAGTCAGCGGTGTCGTCGGGGAGCCTGAAATAGCGCTTGGCATTGCCGAAGAAGTGCAGCGGCTCGAAGCGCGTATTGACCAACACGGCGGCGAGTCCATGCGCTTGGATCAGCGCGTCGAGGACGGCATCGCGGATCGGGTCGACCGCCCGCTGGGAGCGATGCTGCGCGCGCCTCGCATCCTTGGGCGGCCTCGGCAGCGCGTAGCGTCCCGGCCCCGGCGGCCGCGACGCCACCGCGCGGCGTCGATAGAGCTTGTTCAGGGCATCGATCGGCTCGAAGAACTGGGCATCGCTATCGGCCGACTCGGAGCGTCCGGTCAAGAACAGCCCGCCCGGTTGCAGTGCATAGTGGAAGGTCTCGAGACACTGCGGCTGCTGCTCGGGCTGGAAATAGATCAGCAGATTGCGGCAACTGATCAGGTCCATGTTCAGGAACGGCGGATGACTGAGCAGGTCGTGGACACAGAACACGCAACGCTCGCGCAGGACTTTGTCCACGCGCCACTGGCTGCCCTGTTGTTTGAACCAGCGTTCGCGCCGCTCAGTCTGCAGATCGCTCAGCGATTCGCTCGGGTAGCGCCCCGCGCGCGCGGCCTCGATCGCTTGCGGGTCGACATCACTGGCGAAGATGCGGACGTCGACCCCCCCGAATCGCTCACCGAGGATCTCGTGCAGCAGGATCGCGAACGAATAGGCCTCTTCACCACAGGCGCAGCCGGCCACCCAGACTCGAATCGAATCGCCGAACTCCTTTTCGCTCAAACGCGCGCACAAGGCCTGCTCCACGGCGGCGAATGCCTCGGCATCGCGAAAGAAGCGCGAGACAGTCAACAGGAAGCGCCGTTGCAACTGCTGCAACTGTTCGGGACGATCCTTGGCATGGTCGAAAAAGGCCTCCAGCGACGCGAAACCCAGCGCCTGATAGTGCCGAGTCGTCTGCCGGAACAGGGTTGCCTCCTTGTACTGATCGAACCTCATGCCGGTCAACTCGGAGACGCGCGCGATCAGCTCGGCGAAGGTGTCTTCCTGGGGTCGCTGTGTCCGCGTCTCCTCGTTCGAGGCGCCGATTCGATTGAGCCAATCGACAATCGCTTGGGTCTCACCCGAGACGACGTCAGCGGAAGATCGCAGCGCTGCGGTCGGCATCTCGGATTCACCGGCGTCTGCCGGAGACTGGACGATGACCCGACCGCCGGCCGAGCGTATCGCCTCACAACCCTTTGCACCATCCTCTCCGGTACCTGACAAGATTAGCCCGCAAGCTCGATCTGCGAAGGCGTCCGCAACCGAGCGAAACAGCCGATCGATCGCGGGAGCGATGAGCGTCGCCGGAGCGGGCGCGCAGAGGTTCAGGCGACCGTCGCGGACCTCCACATCCTGTCCCGCTGGACACACATAGAGATGATCAGCGCGCAGGGGCATCCCCGATTCGGCGAGCACGACCTTAAGGTCAGTCCGAGCCGCGAGGATCTCGGGGAGGTGGGTTTCCTGATCGGGCTTCAAATGCTGAGCGAGCACATACGCCGTCAGGCCCTGACAATCGAGACCGCCGATGATGGACTCCAAGGCCCGCAAACCGCCGGCCGAAGCGCCGATGGCGACTAGAGAGACGGGACGCGAAGGAGGCGACCTGCGCGGGACTGTCACGTCAGGAACCTTCTGGCCGCACGATGATTCAACCGTCGGCGGTGATGCGCGCGATGAGTTCCTCGCGTACCCGCGCGGCCTGGTCGTTATCGACCTGGCAGGTGCCGGCGGCATCATGGCCACCGCCGCCATATTCCAGCATCAGGCTGCCGATATGGGTCTGCGAGCGGCGGTTGAGGATCGACTTGCCGACCGCGAACACCGTGTTCTGCTTCTGCCGTCCCCACATCACGTGCATGGAGATGTTGGCTTGCGGGTAGAGCGCATAGATGACGAAGCGGTTGGTGGCCCAGATCGGGTCCTCGTCGCGCAGATCGACCTCGACCAGGTTGTCGTGCAAGGTGGAGACGCGTTCGAGCTGTGCGCGCGCCTTGTCTTGGTGATCGAAGTAGAGTTCGCAGCGCTCCTTGACATGCGGCAAGTCCAGGATCTGCTCGATGTCGTGATCCCGGCAATAGTCGATCAGCTGCATCATCAGCTGATAGTTGGAGATGGTGAACTCGCGGAACCGCCCCAGGCCGGTGCGCGCGTCCATCAGAAAGTTCAGCAGCACCCAGCCCTGGGGGTCGAGGATCTCGTCGCGGGTGAAGTCGGCGGAGTCGCCCTTGTCCACGGCCGCCATCATCGCTTCACTGACCCGAGGAAAGCCCTCCTTGCCGCCGTAGTAGTCGTAGACGACGCGCGCCGCCGAGGGCGCATCGGGGTCGATGATGTGATTCTCCCGGCGTTGACCACCGGCGCGCTCGATCTCGCTGGCATGATGGTCGAAGGCCAGATGCACGCCCTCGACATAGGGCAGGTTGGTGGTGATGTCGCGGCCGGTGATCTCGATCACGCCATCCTGCATGTCCTTGGGATGCACGAAGCTGATGTCGTCGACCAAATCCAGCTCCTTCAGCAGGACGGCACAGACCAGGCCGTCAAAATCACTACGAGTCACGAGGCGGTATTGTTCAGTCATTAAGCTCTCCAGATGGGTCGCCCACTCGGCGATGCTTGTGCCAAGTGGGAACAGGGATCAGTTTACCTGGAAACCACCTCGCCGCAGGCAACGACGCCAAGCCCAAAAGTCCACCTTGGCCGCGAGGATGCGCGCTAGGATCTCGACAGTGACCATCGCCTCATCGGGCCCAACCTTGGGCCATTCCATCGAGCAACGGAGCACCATCATGACGCCAACCAAGAACGGCGAGTTCATCCGCTGGGAATCCGGCTTTCGCCACTGGGTCACGCCAGACGGCAGCGCCGGTCCCTCCGGCGAGGGCGGCTTCCCGGCCGAGCCCGGCCGTTATCACCTCTACGTCTCCTACGCCTGCCCCTGGGCGCATCGCACCCTGATCCTGCGCGCGCTCAAAGGGCTTGAGGCGCTGATCAGCGTCTCGGTGGTGCATCCGCTGATGCCGGCCGAGAGCTGGGTCTTCGGCGAATATCCGGGGGCGACACCAGACGCTGTGCACGGCTTCGACAAGCTGCTGCAGCTCTATGAGCACTGCGCGCCCGGCTTCGACGGCGTGGTCACCGTGCCGGTGCTCTACGACAAGCAGCGCCAGACCATTGTCAATAACGAGTCCGCCGAGATCATCCGCATGCTCAACAACGCCTTCGATGCCTGGGGGCGCGCCGAGCTGGATGTCTACCCGCGTGAGCTGCACGCCGAGATCGACGTGGTCAATGCGCTGGTCTACGAGAACGTCAACAACGGCGTCTACCGGACCGGCTTCGCGACGACCCAAAGCGCCTATGAAGCCGCCTTCGATCAGCTCTTCGCGACCCTCGACCAGTTGGAGGCGCGGCTCGCGACCCAGCGCTATCTAGTCGGCGAGCAGATCACCGAGGCCGATTGGCGGCTGTTCACGACCTTGGTGCGCTTCGATCCGGTCTATCACGGCCATTTCAAGTGCAATCGCCAGCGCCTCGTCGACTATCCGAACCTCTGGGCCTACACGCGCGAACTCTATCAGGTGCCCGGTATCGCCGAGACCGTCAACATGGACCACATCAAGCGGCACTACTACGGCAGCCATCAACAGATCAATCCGACCGGCATCGTGCCGAAGGGGCCGGAGCTGGACTTCACCGAGCCCCATGGCCGGGAACGACTCCGCGCACCCCGATGACACGACTCGACGACCAGTCCTCTTTTGGCCAATGATCGGTCGCGATGGGCTCGCCCAGATCGGCCTCGATGAGCCGAGCGCGCACCTCGAGCAGGCGCTCGAGCAGGCGCGGCTCGAATTCTGCGTAAGCATCGGCATCGGGCTCGCGCTTGACCACGACTCCAAGCAGCTCGGTGATGGCGTTGCCGATCGAGTTTTGGCTGATGGTGACGAGCAGGCGGCCATCGTCGTTACGGTAGATAATCTGTTTGAAGGCCGGCTGCCAGCGGATGGCGTTGGCGTATTGGGCATCGCGGATGCATTGGTCTCGCACCCGCTTGGCGGTCGCCAGGAATTCGTTGTTGAACAGCAGCACGCTGTCCACCGCATCCGGGAAATAGACGCCTTCGGGCATCGGCGCATTGCGGGTGGAGACCTGAGAGAAGAAGGCCCGGTAGAAATCCAGGAAGCCCATCAGGATCAGGTCGTACTCGCGCCAGAAGCGGACATCCTTAAGCGCCTCGACGCCACCCTGAATCTCCCAACAGGGTAGCCCCTGCGGATACCCAGTCAGCGAGAGCTGCGAGCTGCTCAGGCTCGCCGGCTGCAATATCTCGAGGTTGAGCGCACGTTCAAAGAAGGCGCGGTAGACCTCCTTCATGTGCGCCTGGAACAGGCAGTGCTGCCCGCCGTCGGTGAGGTTGGGATTGTCGGGATCGGCGGGCTTGGCCTGGCGCAGCAGGTCCATCGGGAAGACGATGAAGTGGTTGTGGAGCATGCGGATGCTCGGCACCCCAGGCGCGGTGAGCGACCAGGTGGCATCCAGGCTCGCCTCCCCCGCCAAGAGCAATGCCTGGTCCGGGTCCGGGTATTGCTCGACCATGTAGCGGATGAGGATCTGATTCATCCGGTTCCAGACCCGCTTGACCTGATCCAGCACCTGGGTGCGCCGCACCGGTCGGCCTAGCGGGTCGAGGATCACCCGCGAGGTGTCGTAGATGATCGAGGCGTCGAACTCGTTGCTGTGACCGAGGGCCTTGCGGTAGAGCAGCAGGTTCTCGGGATTGCGCAGCAGCCCGTTGTTGTGGGCGAGGTCGTTGAGGTTCTCGGTGCTGTTGAAGAACTCGTTCGGCTTCATCCCCTCCGGCACCGATAGCGGGATCGGCCGATAGGGGGTGACGATCTGACGCGGACCGGTCGTCACGGGTTGGCACCTCAGTGGTCGGATGGATTCGTGGAGCGACTACCGCCGAATAGGTCCTTCAATGCCTGTAGCGTGGTCTGGCGCCCAAGCTCGCCGATGGCGGTCGTGAGCGGAATCGCCTTCGGGCAGACACGCACACAGTTCTGGGCGTTGCCGCAGTCGCTGAGGCCACCCTCGGCCATGATCGCGTGTAGGCGCTCGACCCTATCATAGCGCCCGGTCGGATGGGCATTCATCAGCCGTACCTGAGCCAAGGGCACCGGGCCGACGAAGGCCTGATCCGGCCCGACTTGCGGACAGGCGGCCATGCAGCAGCCGCAGCTCATGCAGCGGCTGTAGAGATAATTGGCGGCCCAATCCTGCGGCGAGATGCGCGGTGCGCGCTCGTGGTTGTCCCAGGCGCCATCGATGCGCACCCAGGCCTTGACCTGCTTGAGGTGCTCGAACATCCGCGCGCGATCGACCATCAGATCGCGCACCACCGGGAACTTGGGCAGCGGCTCGAGGCGAATCGGCGCCTCCAGCTCCGCGATCAGCGCCGAGCAGGCCGGTCGCGGCAGGCCGTTGATGAGCATGGCGCAGGCGCCACAGACCTCTTCCATGCAGTTGTGCTCGAAGGCGACCGGATCGACGCGCGCGCCGTCCTTGGTGACACAGTGCTCGCGCAGATCCATCAACAGCGAGACGACATTGGCGCCCGCACGCGCCTCGAGCACGAACGACTGCCAATAGGGTGCTGCGCTCGGGCGATCTTGACGGCGGATGCGCAACTCGACGGTTTGCCTGTGCGCCCCGGCGGCCTCGGCGTCGTCCGGCCGGGAGTCAGATCGCGTTGGCGCTTGCATCAGCGGTAATCCCTCGGTTGTTCGGGCGCCAGCAGCCCGAGATCGACCTGCTCGAAGGCGATGCGCGGCCCATCCGGGTGATGCTCGGCGACCGTGGTCTTCAGCCAATCGGCATTGTTGGCCTTCCAGCGCTCGCGATAGGCCTCGAACTCAGGATCGCCTGGGTACTTACCCTGGGGGATCGCGAGATCGAACGCGGGCTTGAAATGGGCGCCGCGACATTCATCGCGCGCGCGGGCGCTTGCGGCCATCACCTGCGCCAGCTTCACCATGTCGAAGACCTGGCGCGCATGCGCCAAGCTCTGGTTCGCCCAGCGGCTGGATTCGCTCAGATCGAGCCGCTCGAAGCGCTGCTCGAGCTCCCGCAGGCTCGACAGGGCCGCATCGAGTTCGGCGTTATCGCGCACCACGCCGACCTGGGTTGTCATCAAGGTGCCAAGCTCGCGGTGCAGGAGGAACGGATTCTGGTCGCCGCGCGGACGCGAAAACTGTTGGTTGAGTTCGGCTTGGCGCCGCGACTCGGCCTCGAAGAGCGCGGCGGGCGCGGCATCAGCCCCCTGCTCGAGCCCGCTCAGATAGCTGGCTACTGCCTCGCCGGCGACCCGCCCCGAGTACGAGGCCGAGAGCAATGAATTGGCGCCCAGCCGGTTGGCGCCATGATAGGCATAGTCGCATTCGCCGCAGGCATAGAGGCCGGGAATGTTGGTCGCATGATTGCGCGGACTGCCCGCCTTCATGCCACCGCGCGTCTGGTCTTTCTCATAGTCGACCCACAGCCCGCCCATCGCATAGTGCGCGGCCGGGAAGATCTCCATCGGCGTCTCGAGCGGGTCTTGACCGGCAAACTTGCGATAGATCGAGAGGATGGCACCGAGACGGGTCGAGACGAAGCCGCGATCCAGATGGGTCAGGTCCAGATAGACTCGATCGCGGCTTGCGCCTGCGTCCGCGCCACCGACGCCCAACCCCAGCTCGCGGGTGACCTTCCAGATCGCGCGCGCGGCGATATCGCGCGGCACCGTGTTGCCATAACTCGGATACCAGTCCTCGAGGAAATAGAAGCGTTCCGACTCGGGGATGCGTAAGGGCGCGCGCCGATCGCCCGGATCCTTCGGCACCCAGACCCGGCCGCCCTCGCCGCGCGCGGCCTCGGTCATCAGGCGCGTCTTGTCCTCGCCGAGCATCGCGGTGGGATGGAATTGGAAGAACTCGGCATTGGCGAAGCGCGCTCCTTGCTGGTAGACGCGGCTCGCGGCGGCGCCGGTCGAGTTGGTCGAGCAGGTGGTCTTGGGCGCGTAGATCTGCCCGAGCCCTCCGCTGGCCAGGACCACCGCATCGGCGCGGAACGCGCGCACCTCGAGGCTGCGCAGATCCATCGCCACGATGCCGCAGCAGACGCCATCGGCATCCTTGACGATCGACAGGAACTCCCACCACTCGCGCTTCTCGACCTTGCCCTCGGTCTCCAGGCGGCGCACTTGCTGGTCGACGCCGTAGAGCAACTGCTGGCCGGTGCTGGCGCCGGCAAAGCAGGTGCGCTTGTGCTTGACGCCGCCGAACAGGCGCTGATCGAGCAGCCCCTCGGGCGTGCGCGAGAAGGTCACGCCCATGCGCTCGAAGGTGCGGATCAGCCCCGGTGCGCCCTCGCACATGGATTGGATCGGCGGCTGGTTGGCGAGATAGCTGCCGCCCTTGATGGTGTCGACGATGTGCTGTTGCACGCTGTCGTGCTGGCCCTTCATATCGAGCACGGCGTTGATGCCGCCCTGGGCGCAGGCCGAGTGCGAGCGCATCACCTCGAACAGCGAGAACAGCATCACGCGATGTCCGGCCTCGGCGAGCGCGAGCGTCGCCCAGAGGCCGCCGAGCCCGCCGCCGATGACGATCACCTGGCGTGCGCTTGCGCTCATGCTGCACCTCCAGCCGTGGGCGCGATCAGAAAGCCGAGCAGCCCGTGCACCCCGAGCGCGGCGAGCAGCAGCCCAAGTCCCGCGCAGACCCAACCGAACCGCCGCTGCGCCTCGGCACTGCTGGTCAAGCCCCAGACGATGGCCGCAGTGGCCAGCCCGTTGGCCAGATGGAACACCGCCAGCAGCACGCCGACGAGATAGAGCGCGAACACCGGCGGCTGCGCCAGTGCCTGCTGCATATAGCCGAACAGATCGGCGCTGATCGCGGGATCGAACAGCCCGGCGATCCGTGTCAGCCCTACATGCAGCAGCAGGAACAGGATCAGCGCCACCCCGGAGACCCGCTGCAGCCAGTAGAGCCAGTTGCGCGCATAGCCGTAGCGCAGCGGCTCGGCGCGTCCCGTGAGGATGATCAGCAGGCCGTAGCCGGCATGGAACAGCAGCGGCAGCGCGATGACGAACACTTCCAGCAAGAGCAGATAGTTCAGTCCCTGCAGCGCCCCCACCACCTCCTGGTTGTAATGGGTCGCGCCGAACCGAGACTGGGAATTCTCCCAGAGATGGAAGACCAGGAAGGCGCCCACCGGCACCAGGCCGAGCAGCGAGTGCAACCGGCGTAGCAAGAAATGGGGATGTTGGATTGAGGCTGACATGGCGATCCGTGGCCGTGGGTTTCCCTTCAGCATAGTCAGCACGGGGCTCGCGTCCGTTGACGCGCCTCATTATTTGCGAATATTCGCATCAAGCAACATTCTCGGCTGCTCGCCGGCCTTTTGAATTCGCGTCCTTGGGCGGCTAGAGTTTCGCTCTGGTCCCAACCGATCCAGGTACTCGCCATGCCTCAAGCCCCCCTGCCCCGCCTTGGCCTGCCGCTGTTGCTATGGGCTAGCCTGCGAACGCCGTTCGTCGGCGCGAGCAATGCCGGCTCCGGTCTCGATACGATCGATCCATCCACCACCGCCGACCTCGAGACCGAGCATCGGGATCTCAGTACCGCTGTGCGCGCCGCGCCGCCGGAGCTGACCCTTGCGCAGGTCTATGAACCCGGCGTGGACTTGACCCAGTACCTGGTCAGCGAAAAGTTCGATGGCGTGCGCGCGTTCTGGGATGGACGCCGGTTGATCACCCGCAGCGGTCTGATCATCAACGCCCCGGCCTGGTTCACGGCCGGCTTCCCGAACCAACCGCTCGATGGCGAACTCTGGATGGGTCGTGGCACCTTCGCCGACCTCTCCGGCACCGTGCGCACCCTGGAGCCGGAGTTCGAGGCCTGGCAACAGGTGCGCTATGTGCTCTTTGATCTACCGGCGGCCGAGGGCGGTTTCGAGGCCCGTTTCAGGACGCTCGAACAGCTCGTCGAGCAGGCCCCAAGCACGCGCCTGAGACTCGCCCATCAGCATCCGATCGCGGATCACGAGGCGCTGCAAGCACGGCTGGAGCGCACCGTTGCTGCCGGCGGCGAGGGGCTGATGCTGCACCGGCGCGATGCCCCCTATCAGGCCGGGCGCAGCACCACGCTGCTCAAGGTGAAGCCGTATCTCGAAGGCGAGGCGATCGTCCTCGAGCACCTGCCCGGCCAGGGCAAGTACGCAGGTATGCTCGGCTCGATGCTGGTCGAGGAGCCGGATGGCACCCAATTCAAGCTCGGCACCGGCTTCAGCGATGCCGAGCGCGCCGCGCCGCCGCCGATCGGCAGCCTCGTCACCTTCAAGTACCACGGTCGCACCAAGTACGACCGGCCACGCTTCGCCAGCTTCCTGCGCGTGGCCGACGATTTGTAGCCGTTTCACTGCGGCAGGAAATGCCGCGAGCGCCGCAACTAGCCAGCGTTCGCGATCGAATCCAAGGCCCAAGGTCGAAAAGGATGTGCGTTTTCTGCGACAATGGGCACTGTCACAGCAATCACAGGAACAGTATGAGTACCTACGACATCTACGCCCTCGGCAACGCACTGGTGGATATGGAATACGAGGTCAGCGCTGATGACCTCAAACGGCTCGGCATCGACAAGGGCGTCATGACCCTGGTCGACGAGGCGCATCAGCTGCGCATCATGGAGCATCTGCGCGAACATCATCACCAACGCGGTTCCGGTGGCTCGGCGGCGAACTCGGTGATCGCGCTTAGCCAGCTCGGCGGTCGTGGCTACTACGCCTGCAAGGTTGCCGACGACGAACTCGGCCACTTCTACATGAAAGACCTGCGCGACGGTGGCGTCACCACCCTTGATGGCACCTCTCTGGAGAAGGGCGATACCGGCCGCTGCGTGGTCCTGGTGACGCCCGATTCCGATCGCACCATGTGCACCTATCTGGGTATCAGCGGCAATCTCTCGGTACAGGAGGTCGAGGTCAACGCGTTAAACGCGGCCAAGTGGTTCTACACCGAAGGCTATCTGGTCACCTCGGATACCGCCCGGGTCGCCGCGATCGAGGCGCGCAAGGCGGCCGAGCATGCCGGGGTCCGGACCGCGCTGTCGCTGTCCGATCCGAACATGGTCAAGTTCTTCAAGGATGGGCTCAAGGAGATGATCGGCGACGGTGTCGATCTGATCTTCGCCAATGAGGAAGAGGCCATGGGCATGGCCGAGAGCAATGACCTGAACGAGGCGGTGGCCTATCTAAAAACGCTGAGCAAGGAGTTCGCGATCACGCGTGGCCCCAAGGGTGCGCTGGTCTTCGATGGTCAGGAGTTGATCGAGATCGAGCCGGTCAAGGTCGAGCCGGTCGACACCGTCGGCGCAGGCGACATGTTCGCCGGTGCCTTCCTCTACGGTCTCACCCAAGGCTGGGGCCACAAACGTGCCGGTGACCTGGCCTCGGCAACCTCCGCCAAGCTAGTCACCAGCCTTGGGCCGCGCCTGCCGAAAGAGGAGACGCAAGCGATCCTGAGGTCGCTCAGCTAATCACCGCGCGATCCCGCCTGCATCGTTTCTGGCTCAAGCTTTGTAGCCCCCCGCTTCGTCGCCCCCAGCCTGTTGACGGGGGGCGAGCGAAGCTCGGAAGCCAGGAGCGATCAAAATCGCGTGGCTATGCCTAAAGCGTCGTGTGCTCCCTTATTGTGAACGACCACGCTTGATATCAACCAACGACGCCGGTCGCGCTGGGTCGGCTTGAGCGGCTGGTTAGCCGTTATCTAGGCCAAATCGATTGACGACATCGGCCAAAGGTGTGGCGGTTGTTGTCGCTTCAGCTTGCTTGGCGCTACGCAGGTCCTGTAAATCTTGATAATCCTCCAGAACTTCTGCGAGCGCGCGAAACTCTTCAATAGGAAGGACTACGTACTCTTCGGAGCCGTCTTGTCCTATGAACTGTGGATGCAAGTTCATCGATTACCTCTTTGCGTAAACGTGTTTTCGATGCATTACGCGGTACACAACGATTGCAGATTCTTCGACCTCAAACAGAACGCGGTAGTTGCCAACGCGAAGACGGTACCGGCTGAAGCTTGACGTTAGCTGAGGACAAACCGTGCCTGGAGTATATTTCGATTCTCGCCACCTTCCCGAACCTACTAATGAATACGTCGTCTGGGTCGACGTCATGGGAATCCAGTCCGCAATGGGCCGATCACTCTCGATCGCCGGAAATTTCGTCTTTAAGTTGCACGTTGCGATCCTCGAGTCATTGCGCGCCGGAGTGTCCTCCTACCCGGTCATGGATGGCGCGTACCTCTCTTCCGCCAGCAAGGAAGACACCATCAAAGTTTTAAGCGGAATTTTCTGTCGCGTTGCGCGCGCGCCATTGGCGCGTCGGCTGGAAGCGCATGTTAGGCCTGTTGTTTTTGTGAATCCAAATACAGCGTATCAGGGCAAATGTCTTGTTCATGAGGCCACACAACAGTACCATCAACTACTTTTGCTAGATCAAAATATCTTTTATCTTTTAATTCCTTAAATACACCAAAATCAAGTAATTTAGAACAATCATATATTCCTTTCTCACCATTTGTAAATTCTAGGAGCAACTTATAATCATTGGACGCCACAGCGCTTTTTATCCTTGGGTTCATGTCGTTATCTCAGTGGATCAATTTTATACGGTTGCTCGCCTGAAACTGCCAGATCCCAATCAGCCATTAATTCTTCTTTATGTATTTCAATCCACGCCTGAACTAGTTTCATTTTTGATGAAGGGATGCTTCCTTCTAAAACATTGCCTTCCGGTATCGATACTATAACCTCTTCACCCGAATACTTGACGTGAATATGCGGCAACTTGTGCTGTTTATTGTCCATGAAATACATGTAAATTATGATTCCATAGAAAGCTGATATTGACGGCATTTTTTATCTCTCTATTTGTGCCTAACACCGGTGTTCAGCGGCATTTGAGGCGATGCCTGCTTTTGCGTCAGCAAAAGTGGGCAGCGGGTCAAATGTCCGTTGCAACACATTGTTGGGCGACAACTCCACCGAACTAGCCGACCCAATTCTCAACGCGAAGTCCTGGTACTCGTGAGAACTCTGAGACGTTGTTCGTAACCACGATCAGCCCGAGTGAGCGGGCGTGACCAGCAATCATTTGATCATACGGGCCAATGGGCGTACCCGCTTTTGCGAGCTCGGCTCGGATTTGGCCTGTATGCGCTGCTGCGGAAGAATCGAAGTCTTTGATCTCGAGCCGAGCTAGGAAACCCTCAACATCATTTAGGTTTCGAGCAACGGCAGCCGATTTTTCAGCCCCATAGATAAGCTCCATCTGCGTGATGGTAGAAACGCACATTTGCCCATCACGCTCGATGAAGGTCTTGCGCACAGCATCTGGACGATTCTTGATCGTGTAGATACAAATGTTGGTATCTAGCAGGAACTTGAGCACTAGAAACCTTCCCTCTCTTGATCTTTCGGTTGATCTCGGGATTGCATGAAATCAGCCGTCACACCTTCCGAGGAGAACCAGCTATCCCAAGATTCTCCTGCCGGTGAGATGAGACGGGATCTACCCATTGGCACGATGTCAACTTGTTTCACTGACTCTGGAAGCGCGACAGCCTTCGGCAGACGTACGGCCTGACTGGTGTTGCTCTTAAAAACGCCACCTCTTTCCATCTGACACCTCACGGATATACCTAGAACATATCCACTATACTCCGAGCTGTGGATATGTCAACCGTATATCCATGCCGCCAGACTACCCCAAGCTGTTGCTTTTGTCGCCCAACGTTAAGCCTCACCCGACCCTGTGTAGCGTAGCGCGTTAGCGCGCAGCGAAACAGGGGTCGGGTGTAGGCGCTTGTTGGGCCTATATTGACCTTTCAAGATGAGTTTCAAACAGAAATGTACAGAGAGTGGCGGAAGCGCCTACCGCCAACCGCGCGTGCCTAGAACTAAGACCCTTCACGCTGCCTCCCTTGCCGTGACCGGTACCGTATAGATTTCGCAATTCACCGAGACCTTGAGCGACATTCCCAAGGTTACTTAATAACCTGCGGATTGACTCTGCACCCTTGGCGGAATTTGGAATGGACTCTGGTATTAGACCCAATGCTTTTCTCGATTCTTTTACCAAGCTCCCGATTTCTAAATCTTCGGCGAATTGAATATTTCTTTGTTCTAATATGGTTTTGCAGACTGATTCAACTAATTCTTTTGCAGTGCCGATTGCCAAGCCGGGATCATCTTCTACGGCAGCTTGCATTCTTTAGATTTGACGGTGCAACTCAGGAAGATCAAATTGATTGACCGTATCTGTTATGTGATCTAGCCCGTGGTGCTTGCCAACTGGATTAAGCTTCCCATCTTTGTACTCAAAACCATCTCGTTCTATCCACTTCTTAAGCGCTTTGAAGTTCTTTGCAGCCCACTCAAAATTTCCGTGTGTGGAAAACCCGTACGATTTTTCTGACTCGTCTTCGAGCTTCACCAGAATATTTTCGTAAACCGTTAATATCTTCCTGACATCCGACCATTTTTTCCAATTAACCGCATGATAATACTTTTCAACAAGGCAGCGCCTTTGGCCGCTTTCAGACGGCTCATAGTCTTCGTCAAATGGCACGTCTGCAGAATCAAACTCCATCTCAATTTCGCGCAAAGTCGTTCCCACAAAATATTCCCGGAGTTCGACGCGGGTTTTCTTGCTAATTAGGTCCGCCATCATTGCTGTTCTTTAATGCCCAACGTTATGAATAAGCCGACCCAAAAAGCGCGCCGCAATAAACAAAGAAATCTCGAGCCGAACTCGACGCGCGCTTTTTGGGGTCGGCTTGATTCACTCGTTAGGTCTTTCAGAACGCCTCGCCATGGTTTGATCAATGCGTGCTCGGTCAAAATGCGTCTTGATAGCATGAATAGAACTCGCGCGCGCCTGACGGGCAGTCAAATCTATACCTACCTTAGATGCAAAATACCGTAAAGAAGCCATATTCGGAAAAAGGGTCTCGGACTTCAAACGCTCCTCAATTTCCGAGATTGACAAGGAATCCAACTGCGCGAATAAGTCGTCGACTCCAGAAAGTATTTCTGGCTTTAGCTCTTGGGGAGATTTCGCGGTTGTCTCTGCACCAACGCCCGCTCTCTCTTGTTCTGAGTCCCTTTTCTTCAACCTTTTAATGTCCCGCACAATCTCATCGATACTGCAGCCCGGGTATAATTGCAGGATTGCGCGCAGACCGCGCAACGCATCTTGAATATCTTCGGATATCATGTCTGGGTTCGTCATACGCGCTTGAGAAACTCTTGCGTAATTTGATCGAGAAGGTCGGCCTGCTTCTCTGCGTTCGCTCGTGCCTCAGGTATCTCTCCAAAGCTGAATACTGTGAGGTTCTTATCTGCGGCGCGAGTAATACCGTCGCCCAGTGTCACATATGCATCAAAAACCATGTTTGGATGACTGTTCGCTACTGATGTAATAGTGTTCTTGTGGCTCTTTTTCGGGCCTCCGTTCCTTTCGGTGACCATGTTAAAGATTATTCCCTTAAGTTCCGTATCTGAGTAATCTATTTCGCAGTCGGCATAGTTGATCATACTCCTGAAATTCTTGTTAAGTTTTTCCATTTCCTGTTTGATTAGCGAGATACCGACAGTTGACAAGAAATCTGGAATTGCTGGAATAAAGTACGCCTTGCTAGCAAAGAAAGCGTTCTGGGTGACTAGGTTAATATTCGGTGGGCAGTCCAAGATAACGTAATCATACTCCGAGGCTACCTGTTGAATGGCATTGTGAATTATGGACAGCTTGTCCAATTCGAACTGGGTTTCTTCTTGGTGTGTTGTTCCACTCTTTCTTTCGCGAGCTAGACGCATGTCGACCAGTACGAGCTCGTGGTGAGAAGGAAGAACATCGACGTTGCTCCATACCTGACCGGCGCTTGCGTTGATCGGTGTCTGGAGTATCGCCGAGGTAGTTTGAAAAGAGTTGCCATTGAAATAGGCGTCGAATATATCTTTGAGCGTTGCCTGGCTATTCTGGTATATGGCATTAACATATCCCTAGACACCAAGCGCCAAGTACGAAAGGTTGCATTGGGGGTCTAAATCAATGAGTAACACCCTTGGCCTATCTTCGTCCAGGCGCATAATGTTCACACCCAGATGCAAGGTTAAGGTAGATTTTCCAACTCCACCCTTCCAGTTGATCATGCTGACAACTTTTGGCATTTGGACTCCGTTTCGATAACTTCGTAGATGGCGGTAGGCTTTTCGGTTAGCGGGTTACGAGACCTAACAGTGTATTCATTTGCGTGCAAATTGAACCATTGATTTGCTTGCGCAGCGAACAGTGATCGCTTGCGCGCATACTGAAACATTCAGCTTGCAAGCAAGGATAAAGGTTCAATTTGCATAGCACACTCGTGGTGCTAGAATTCATAGGGAGCCTATCCGCAGAAATCTGAATATGTCAAGTGATTTCGATCGAAGAACTTGCCAAAGACGCGAAAACGGAACGCCGTCCCGATGGGACCAGTACCGGGATCTTCTGGTTGCCAAGCAAATTCCAGCGAAGGCGCAGCGCTGGTACGTTGCCCATGTGGAACGGTTCTTAGACGCACTGAAGCCGAGTTCACTGAAGCGACTGTCGTCGGACCAGATCACGGGCTATCTCCGGGAGATATCGAGCCAGGGCCGATGGCAGGACTGGCAGTTCCGCCAACTCGTCGATGCACTCCAACTGCTCCTTGTGGACCTCGCCCAGGTGAAGGCGGCACAGGTCGTGGATTGGGATTTTAGGCGTGAAGCGGGGGGTGGCACCGAGCACACAGAACGTGGCGCTGAATGCGCTGGTATTCTTCTTCCGCGAGGTACTCGACAGGCCGCTGGATGACCTCAAGTTCTCACATGCCCGGCGGCGCGATCGGCTGCCGGTGGTCTTGACACGCGACGAGGTCGAACGCGTCCTTGCATGTATGGAGGGAACCTACGGCTTGATCGGTGGCCTGCTCTATGGGACAGGCATGCGGGTGATGGAGGGGTTGCGCTTGCGAGTGGGCGATCTGGACTTCGGTCATGGCTCGATCCTGATACGCAACGGCAAGGGGAACAAGGATCGCGTCGTGCCATTGCCGAAACGCTATGCCGAGCAGCTCAAAGCGCATCTCCAGAACGTGGAGGCGCTTCATGCACAGGATCTGAAGGTCGGTGTGGGAGCGGTTTATCTGCCCCACGCATTAGCCCGTAAGCTCCCCAACGCACCGCAGGAATGGATTTGGCAGTATGTGTTCCCGAGCAGTCAGCTGTCGCGGGACCCGAGTTCGGGACAGATCCGACGCCACCATCTGCACGAGTCCTCGCTGGGACGGAAGATCCACCGGGCAGCAAGCCAAGCTGGGATCGCCAAGCGCATTACCAGCCATGTGCTGCGGCATTCGTTTGCGACCCACCTATTGGAGGCTGGTTACGACGTCCGTACAGTGCAGGAGCTGCTCGGACACGCGGACGTGTCAACCACCATGATCTACACGCATGCGCTGAACCGACCTGGAGCGCTTCCAGTGAAGAGCCCCGCAGATTTTTGAGCGAGACCGCGACCCGAACAGGCGATGGGGGGTTGCCGCTCAAGAACGGAATCGGCTCAGCCCGGAAACGCCTGCTGGCAGAGCGTGAACAGCGTTGCCGGATACATCCCCAGCAACAGGATCGCGGCACCGTTGAGGGTGATCGCCACCCGCGCGCGCGCGTTGGTTGTTACCGGCACCTCGTTGGTCGGCTTGTCGAAGTAGATCATCTTGACTACGCGCAGATAGTAGAAGGCGCCGATGATCGAGAACGCCACTGCGACGATCGCCAGCCACACCATGCCCTGAGCAATAATCGCCTCCAGCACCAGCAGCTTGGCGACGAAGCCGACCATCGGCGGCACACCGGCCATCGAGAACATCATCAGCGCCATCATCGCCGCCAGCCAGGGCGCGCGGTCCGACAGCCCCTTGAGATCATCGAGTTCCTGCACATCCTGGTCCTTGCTCGAGATCATCAACAGGACGCCGAAGGCACCCGCCGACATCAGCGCATAGACGACTGAGTAGAACATCGCCGAGGCGTAGCCCTGCTCGCTGCCGGCGAGCAGGCCGAGGAAGATGAAACCGACGTGCGAGATGGTCGAATAAGCGAGCATGCGCTTGATATTGGTCTGCGCGATGGCGACCACGTTGCCCAGCGACAGCGAGAGCACCGAGAGGATCACCAGGATATCGCCCCAGTCCGACTGCAGTCCGCCGAGCGCCTCGATCAGGATGCGCGCGGCCATCGCGAAGGCGGCGATCTTCGGCGCACTGGACAGGAACAGCACGATCGGCGTCGGCGCGCCCTGATAGACATCCGGCAGCCACATATGGAAAGGCACGGCACCGAACTTGAAGGCGATGCCAATCAGCGCGAACACCAGCCCAAAGACGAGGATCTTGTCGTTGACGCCTGCGCTGGCAACAGCAGCGGCGACATCGGCGAAGGCGAAGCCCCCCGAAGCACCGTAGAGCATCGAGATGCCGTACAGCAACATGCCCGAGCCAAGCGCACCGAGCACGAAATATTTCATTGCCGCCTCGGCACCCTGCTTAGAGTCACGATCGAAGGCAACCAACGCATAGAGACAGAGCGAGAGCAGTTCCAACCCCAGATACAGGGTCAGGAAGCCGTTCGCCGAGACCATGATCAGCATCCCAAGCACCGCGAACAGCAGCAGCACATGGTACTCGCCGACCCACATCTCGCGGTCGCGCATATAGTCCTTGGCGTAGATGAAGGTCAGCAGCGAGACGATAAGGATCGCGCCCTTGAGCAGATCGCTCATCGGGTCACGGATGAAGCTCTGGCTAAAGGCCTCGGTCGGCACCGAGCCGCCGACCACACCCACCGCCATCAGCGCCAGCACCAGGCCGATGATGGTCAGGTTATGGTTGCTCTGCTTTTGGTCGTCGCGGGTGTAGAGATCGGCGATCAACACGGTGCAGGCGGTCACCAGGATCACCAGCTCCGGCAGGATCGCGATCAGCGAAGAGGTCAGGGAGGGCGTAAGCGTCGTCATGACTGAGATCCGTTAGGGCTGAAGACCGGCGACTGGGACTGTGTCAACGGCATCGACCGTCGGTAGCTTGCTGACCTGCACCTGCTGGACCAGATGCACGATGGTCGGCTCCATCACCTCGATCAGCGGCTTCGGCCAGAGGCCGATGGCCAGCGTCGCGGCGGCGAGCACGCCGAGGTTCAGCGTCTCGCGGCGATTCAGGTCCTCGAGCTTGGCGACCTGCTCATTGCCGACCTCGCCGAAGATCACCCGTTTCACCAGCCAGAGGGTAAAGGCCGCCGCCAAAACCAGCGTGGTCGCGGCCAGGAAGGCGAACCAGAAGTCGGCTTGGAAGGCAGCGAGGATGACCATCAGTTCGCCGACAAAACCGGAGGTTCCCGGTAGACCAGCGTTGGCCATGGCGAAGAAGACGACGAAGGCGCCAAACCAAGGCATGCGGTTGATCACGCCCCCATAGGCCGAGATCTCGCGCGTATGCATGCGGTCGTAGAGCACGCCGACGCAGAGGAAGAGCGCCCCGGAGATGAACCCGTGCGAGATCATCTGCACCATGCCGCCCTCGATGCCCATCACCGCACCGGCGGTCTCGGCGCGTTGGAAGATCGCGAAGATGATGAAGAATCCCAGGGTCACGAAGCCCATGTGCGCGATCGACGAGTAGGCGATGAGCTTCTTCATATCCTGCTGCACCAGCGCGACCAGGCCGATGTAGATCACCGCGATCAACGACATGGCGATGATCAGCCAATCGAGCGTGGCGCTGGCGTCCGGTGTGATCGGCAGGCTGAAGCGCAGGAAGCCGTAACCGCCGATCTTCAGCATGATCGCGGCCAGGATCACCGAGCCGCCGGTCGGTGCCTCGACGTGCGCGTCCGGCAGCCAGGTGTGCACCGGAAACATCGGCACCTTGACCGCGAAGGCAAGCAAGAAGGCGATGAAGATTAGGATTTGCGCGCTCAGACCGAGCGGCGCGGCGTGGAAACCGAGGATGTCGAAACTGCCGGTCTGGAAGTACAGATAGATCAGCGCGACCAGCATGAACACCGAGCCGAAGAAGGTGTAGAGGAAGAACTTGATGGTCGCGTAGACCCGGTTCGGTCCGCCCCAGACCCCGATGATGATGAACATCGGGATCAGCATCGCCTCCCAGAAAAAGTAGAACAGGATCGCATCCAGCGCCGAGAAGACGCCAACCATGATGCCTTCCATGATCAGGAAGGCCGCCATGTAGTGCGAAGGCCGATAACTAATGACGTCCCAGCCGGCAATGATGACGAAGATGCCGATAAACGTGGTCAGCAGGATCAGCGGCATCGAGATACCGTCGATGCCGAGGTGGTATTCAACCCCGAGCGCGGGTAGCCAGGCCGAGCGTTCGACGAACTGCATCTCGGCCGTCGTCGCGTCGAAGCCGAACCAGAGCACCAGGCTGACCACGAAGGTCAGGACCGCATACACCAAGCCAATGCGCTTGGTGAGTTCGACATTCTGCTCACCACTGGCGATGACGACGATACCGCCAACGATCGGCAGCCAGATGACCAGCGAGAGCCAGGGAAATTCCAATAACATGCGCCGGGTCTCCCGCGTCTTAGAAGGTCACGAACAGGGTCAAGAGGACCACCAGGCCGAGGA